>JAFNUH010000276.1 GCA_017384185.1 Alistipes sp. | reverse complement strand
TAGTAACCGCAAGGCATATTGTTACTTGATTACTCCTCCCGAGGAGCTGCTTACGAGCGATGCTCGTCGCCGTCTGCGTGCTATTGAGGAGTTTTCGGATTTGGGCTCTGGATTCAACATCGCTATGCAGGATTTGGATATTCGTGGCGCGGGTAATCTGTTGGGTGCCGAGCAGAGCGGATTCATAGCCGATATCGGTTATGAAACCTATCAAAAGATTATGCGTCAGGCTATTGCTGAGTTACGAGCCGAAGGTCTTGATGTTGCGGGTCTTACAGACGAGGAGGCAGGGACCGTTAAGAGCGAATCGTTTATCGACGACTCAATTATCGAGATTGATATGTTGGCAGAGTTGCCCGATAGCTACGTGCGTCAGCCTGCCGAGAAGTTGCGCCTGTATCGTGAGCTGGATTCTATCCGTAAGGAGGAGGCGCTCGTTGAATTCGAGAGCCGTCTTGTTGACCGCTTTGGAGCCTTGCCCGAGGCTGCACAGGAGTTGTTGAACGTTGTGCGTCTGCGTTGGGAGGCTGTAAGGCTTGGTATGGAGCGTGTGAAGGTTAAAAATGGCTTGATGATAGTTCACTTTGTGGGCGAGCAAAATTCGCCATACTATAAGAGCGACACATTTATGGATATGTTGCGAAAGATAACATCGCAGCCTGATAGATTTGTGCTTAAGCAACACAATAATCGTCTGGCGATGACCGTTAGAAGAGTAAGCAATGTAGCGCAGGCCGTTACGGTATTGCGTAATTTATAACCCGACTGAAGATGAATCTGATAGTTGATATTGGTAACTCGTTCATAAAGGTGGCGGTTGTAGATGGCGGTAATGTCATATCTACTCAGCGCCTTACGTTTGATGAAGGAGTTGATGTAGAGTCGTTGATGGCAACGTATCCCTCTCTGCAAAGAGCCATCGTCGCTTCGAGTGGCGTAGATACCTCTCAGATTGCATCTCAGTTGCGTTGTGCTGGGTTGAAGGTGCTGGAGATGACATCCTCGACACCCGTCCCTATTGGCAACGACTACCTCTCGCCACAAACACTCGGCGTTGACCGCTTGGCGGCAGCCGTAGGTGTTGTGAAGTGTATGGGATATGAGGATTGTTTGATTATAGATTTTGGCACTGCCATTACCATCGATTTAGTGGAGGGTGGAGTCTTTCGTGGAGGTAACATCTCGCCCGGAATGCGAACTCGTTTTCGTGCTTTGCACGATTACACGCAGCGTCTTCCAGAGTGCGAGCCTACGGACGAGGTTTTGGCGTTGGGTCGTACCACCTCTCAAGCCATCGAGCAAGGCGTGATGCAGGGCATTGTGAACGAAATTGAGGGGTATATTTCGGCTTTTTCAAAGAAAAATGCTAAAATTACGTTAATTTTAACGGGTGGAGACGCAAAATTTTTTGTTAAAAGAATTAAAAACACGATATTTGCAAAATGTGATGCGGTTGTTCTTGGACTGAACACAATTTTAGAGTATAATGCGAACATTGAAAACGACTTTTTTTAGACTTATAATAGCCATCGTACTGCTTCTACCTATGGGTGCGGCGGCGCAAACTTTGGCAAGTAGTGTGAACACATATTCACCCTACTCGATGTACGGAATGGGAGAGCTTGCAACTCCAGGAAATGCTATTCAGCGTTCGATGGGTGGTATTGGTGTGGCTATGTTCTCAAGTAATATGACCAATATGATGAACCCTGCGGCTTTTGGATTCACTCCCCGTCAGAGTTTCTTGTTCAACTTCGGTATTGATGCTGGTCACTATCGTAACAACCAGCCAAAGTATGGTACAACGACCACAGAGATAAAGACTGCTTATAACTCAGTTAATATCCACGAAGTTTCATTCCAGATGCCTTTGGCTAAGGGCTTGGGTTTGGGCTTTGGTCTTTCGCCTTATAGCAGTGTAGGTTATAGTATGTATAACGACGACCTTACGCCCGGTATCGCAGGTAACGTAGGTCGTGTACGTTATCAGTACTATGGTGATGGCGACGTTACCGACGTAAAGATTGGCATAGGTTGGGCACCCTTCACTAAGTTCTCTGTTGGTGTTTCGATGATTTACTATTGGGGTAACATCGATAGAAGCTACAACGCAATGGTTAGTGATGTCATTACGGGTAGTGGTGATTTCTCATCAACAGTAGGTACAGATACTTACGACGTGTCGAAGATTAAGGCTCAGTTTGGTATTATGTGGAGCCCTATCTTTGATTTGAAGAAGGAGCGAATTTTGACAATCGGTGCGACATACGACCTTGGCGGTCCTATCGAGCCCGATGTGAAGAAATATGTATATGTAGATAACTTGCTTACCTCGGTAGTGCGTGAGGAGACTGAGAAGTCGCTTCCCTTACGTCTGCCCAGTCAGATCGCTGCTGGTGTATTCTACCAGACTCCCAGCATCCGCTTTGGTGTTGACTACGTATATCAGGATTGGGGTAGCCAGAACTCAGATTACTTAGAGAGTGGTGGTCGTGGTGTTCACGTTGCTTATACCGATACACATGCATTTAAAGCTGGTTTCGAGATTATCCCTCGCCGCACCGATGTAAGTAACTACCTAAACCGTATCTCTTACCGTGTTGGTGCTCGCTATGGCGACTACTACCAGACCTTCGGCGGCAGCAAGGTTAAGCAGCTCGCAGTTACAGCTGGTTTCGGCTTGCCCGTGAAGTTGTTTGGTCGCTCATCGGTTGATGTCGGTTTTGAGTATGGTAACCGTAAGCCTGCTAATGAGTTTATTATGGTTGGCGATAAGAAAGTAGGTATGGTTAATCAGAACTACTTTAAGATGTCGGTTGGCCTGACACTCTTTGGTGAGGATCGCTGGTTCCTCCGTTACAAGTATGAGTAGAAATAAAGAATAGACAAAAATTATATTAACAAACTAACAAATCTTAGATTACATGAAAAGTTTGAAGCTGATTTTGATGGTTGCTTTTGCTATGGTGGGATTCACAGCAATGGCGCAGAACATCAACTACGATGATCCCAAGTATGCGAAGTGGGGTGCTAATGCTGAGCAGCGTAAGCAGAATATGCTCAACAACCAGTTCCTCAAGGAGGCTGTCGACAACAAGAACTACAAGGCAGCTGCTGGCTATCTTAAGACTTTGTTGGAGCAGAGTCCTGCTGCTGCACAGGGTATCTACACTAATGGTATCAAGCTTTATAAGAATCAGATTAACCGTGCTGAGAATGACGAGCAGCGTGCAATGTTCATCGACTCATTGTTGTATGTTTACGACGTACGTTTGCAGGCATTTGCTGACCACTCAAAGTATGGTAAGGCGTATATCCTCGACCGTAAGGCACGTGAGTATTTGACTTACAAGTCTGACGACCGTGAGGGTGTTCGTAAGATTTTCAACGAGGCTATCGCTGCAAGCGAGGAGAAGACTGGCAAGGCTGACTTGGAGTTGGTTGCTATCTATTTCTCTAACCTCTGCGAGGATTTCAAGAACGACTTGGTTGCAGCTGATGCTGTTATTGCTGACTACGACCGCTTCTCACCCGCATTCGACGGTGCTGATGGCGAGGCTGCAGAGCTTAAGAATCAGTTCGATTCTGCTTTCGGTGCAAGTGGTGCTGCAAGCTGCGAGAACTTGGAGGCTCTCTTTACAAAGAAGTTGGCTGCTGAGCCCGAGAACGAGGCTTTGTTGAGCCAGGCTGTATCTTTGATGTCACGTGCTAATTGCGACAGCGATTTCTTCTTCGCTACTGCTGAGAAGTATTACACTATTAAGCCCTCTTCAGAGACTGCATTGTTCTTGGCTCAGGGTTTCCAGAACCGTAGCGAGTTCGAGAAGGCTATGAAGTATTTGAACGAGGCTTTGGCTGCTGAGACTGTTGCTGCTGAGAAGGAGAAGTTGTACGTACGTATCGCTTTGATCTCTATGCAGATGGGTAACCAGTCAGACGCTATGGCTGCTGCTAAGGAGATTAAGGCTATCAACGCTGAGAACGGTTATGCATACTATATTATGGGTCAGTGCTACGCAGCATCTGCAAGCGGTGACTTCGAGGGTCAGGCTTGCTTCTGGGCTGCATACGACACTATGAGCAAGGCTGTTGAGTTGCTCGG
>JAFNUH010000275.1 GCA_017384185.1 Alistipes sp. | reverse complement strand
TCATAGGCACAACGTGACCTGGCTTAACGAATGTGCGGCAGATTACGTTCTCGGCAGCACGTCCCTGGTGAACTGGCAGGAGATACTTCTTGCCAAGTACATCCAAAACAGCCTGCAGCAAACGCTCGAATGACTGAGAACCTGCGTAAGCGTCATCGGCCTGCATCATAGCAGCAAGCTGCTTGTCGCTCATTGCGTTGGTACCGCTATCGGTCAACATATCGAGGAATACGTCACGTGTGCTAAGACGGAAAGTATTGAATCCCGCCTCCTTCATCGCCTCCAAACGGCGCTCGATGGGTACGAGGTGTAGTTTTTGTACAACACGAACCTTGTGCAACTCGAGTGGCAAATCGCCACCCTGATAAAATTTTACTTTGCTCATAAGGCTTTTTTATTATTTTGATATAAATTTTGATCTCCTAGCTATCAGATTGAGAATTCAAATATAGTAAAAATTTTTAAGAAAATAACAAAATGAGCCGCTTATTTTTCATAAGCAGCCCATTTTTATTTATCGTTTCTCTATTTTTATGCAACTTTATTCCTGCAACTTATCCCCAAAATAGATGTCCAACAACTCTTTGGCGGCGATAAACGAGCTGAGTTTTGCATCCAAAACACGCTGCTCGACCTCCTCAATGCGCTCGGCAATCTTGGGATTTTGATAGAAGCTGCTCTTCAGTACCTCGTTGATACTCTCGTACATCCAATATTTATTCTGCTGGTTACGGTGAGCTTCATAATAGCCGTTAGCCTGAATATGGTCGAGGTACTCCTCCACACCCTTCCAAACCTCCTCAAGACCTGTCTGCGCAACAGACGAGCAGGTGTAAACCTTTGGACGCCAGCCCGATTCAGGCATTGGGAAGAGGTGTAATGCACCCTGATACTGCACCTTAGCAAGCTCCGCTTTGTGGATATTCTCGCCGTCAGCCTTGGTGATAACCATCATATCTGCCATCTCCATAATACCTCGCTTGATACCCTGAAGCTCGTCGCCTGCACCCGAAATCTGCAACATCATAAACATATCGACCATCGAGTGTACTGCCGTCTCAGACTGACCAACACCTACGGTCTCAATGAAAATCACATCGTAGCCAGCTGCCTCGCACAGTACGATTGTCTCACGGGTCTTGCGTGCCACGCCACCCAATGAGCCAGCCGATGGTGAAGGGCGGATAAATATGTCGGGATTAGATGAGATACTCTCCATACGAGTCTTGTCGCCCAAAATTGAGCCACCGCTGCGCTCCGAGCTGGGGTCGATAGCCAACACAGCCAGACGGTGACGAAGCGAAGCCACCATACCACCAATAGCCTCGATAAATGTCGATTTACCTGCACCAGGAACACCCGTGATACCGATACGAACGGAGCGACCAGCGTGGGGTAGGCATCGCTCGATAATCTCCTGAGCCTGAGCATAGTGGTCGGGCTTATTACTCTCGATGAGGGTAATTGCCTGCGAGAGAATGGTAATGTTTCCGTTCAAGATACCCTCTACATACTCGTCTGTTGAGAGCGTGCGACGCTTCTTGCGCTTGAAGTAGGGGTTTACTATTGGCTGGTCCTCAACACCTTGCGTTACGTTGAGGGCACTGTCGTGATGAGTATCTAAGTACTCCTTCTCGTAGTGGTCTATCTTTGTGAAAGCCATCTTATTTTATAGTTAAAATTTTATCTAAAACACTATTCGTTAGGGTAGCACCATTACCACACCATAAGGCTCTGCGCTTGCGGTCGCAAATCACACAGAACGGTATGAAATTTACCTCCAAGCTGCGGAAAGCACGCCCCTGAAGGTCGAAAGCTACACCTATGCGGTCGTCGAGGTGCTCGGTGAGCGTAACGCCGGCATCCTCGTACTCCTCCTTTGTGACGATTACAAGTCCCAATTCCCACTCGGCACTCTCTATTAGCGGCTTTATCTTTGCCAATGCCTTTTTGCATAGTTCACTCTCCGAGTGATAGAAGAGATAACACGTGTACTCTGTCTGCTCTGGCTCAAGATCCATAAGCCATCTGCGCAGACTCAGGTCGGGTAATCTCTCGCCTACGATTACATTCTGTGCTGTGGCAGCCGTTGTGACTGTCAGTAGCAGGAGTAGGATGGCGAAAAATCTCTTCATTTTGGGTTTTGATTGGTTTGTCGGGAGCGAAATTAACAACTTTCGAGCAAAGAAACAAACCTTTTCTCAAGTAACATTGTGTGCGGTGTGCTCTGAGTGTGAATTAATCGTTAAATTTGGGATATAAACATAGCAGAAAATTTCCTTATTTCATAATTTACTCGTACCTTTGTGGAGTTTTATGTGGCTAATCTTAAGCCTAAAAATTGTATTGTACTGAAAACCAAAATTTACATACAAAATAATTAATTAAACTCTAAAGCTATGAAAGTTTCACACATCGAGCATCTTGGTATCGCAGTGAAGAGCCTTGAGGAGGCTATTCCCTATTGGGAGAACGTATTGGGTCTTAAGTGTTATGCAATCGAGGAGGTTGCTGACCAGAAGGTTAAGACTGCATTCTTTATGATAGGTCAGACCAAGATCGAGCTTTTGGAGCCCACATCAGAGGACTCTACTATCGCAAAGTACATCGAGAAGCGTGGTGTAGGTATCCACCATATGGCACTCGCTTGCGAGAACATCGAGGAGCAGTTGGCTGACGCTGAGGCTCAGGGTGTAAGCCTTATCGACAAGACTCCCCGTAAGGGTGCAGAGGGTTTGACTATCGCATTCCTTCACCCCAAGTCAACTCAGGGTATTTTGACTGAGCTTTGCGAGGATAAGAACAAATAATCAATATTCAAAAATATAAAATTTGCTATGAGCGAAATTCAGAAACAACAGGTAGCCAAATTGATCGAGAACCGTGAGATCGCACGTATGGGCGGCGGTGAGAAGGCTATCCAGAAGCAGCACGAGAAGGGTAAGTACACTGCACGTGAGCGTATTCAGATGCTCTTGGACGAGGGCAGTTTCGAGGAGTT
>JAFNUH010000274.1 GCA_017384185.1 Alistipes sp. | reverse complement strand
TCAAGAATATAATAATTGCAAACTGCGTAGCGCTGTTGGCTACGGAGTTGTTACCCTTTGGAGATGATATACTTACACGATTTGCGCTATTTAATGTAGAGAGCCCGTTGTTTCACCTCTATCAGGTATTTACATATATGTTCCTGCATGGAGGCGTTTCGCACCTCTTCTTTAATATGTTTGCTTTGTGGATGTTTGGTCGCCAATTGGAGCGTGAGCTCGGTTCACAGCGATTCTTTATCTACTATATGGTCTGTGGCATAGGTGCCGCCTTGTTGCAGTTGGGTGTTGGCTATGCCGAGTATGCGCACGCTTTGGAGGCTGGCGGTATGAATGCCGCAATGCGTTTTCTGTATGTTCCAACGGTAGGTGCATCGGGTGCGGTGTTTGGTCTGCTGCTGGCGTTTGGAGTTTTGCATCCCAATAATATCGTAATGCTAATCTTCCCACCTATTGCTATGAAGGCTAAGTGGTTTGTTGTCATATACGGTTTGTTGGAGCTCTTCTTTGGTCTGTCAGGCTATCAGTCGGGTGTGGCACACTTTGCGCATCTGGGAGGTATGTTGTGGGGCTTGGCGCTACTATATTGGTGGCGTAAGCGCAGAGAGATTTATTTCTAACGAATTATGGCAGACTATTATAAGACATCATACTCCTCAGTGGGAGGTGGTCGCCGCCGAAAGCGCTCGGCTGCGGGGTACGTCGTTGATGTTTTTGTGGGTGTAGTGACCTTCGTGGTTGCCACTTTGTTTATCACGACACTATTCGTACCTACACTCGATCCCCGTGAGTGGAATGAGGTCTCTACGTTAGGTTTGGTAGCGCCTTTTATATACGTTGCGCAGGTGGCGTTGACGCTATATTGGATAGTGCGTTGGCGTATGTTTTTCGCTGTGCCAATGATATTTATCTCGTTGTTAGGTGTGTTCCAGCTATCGTTATTTTATAAGCTGGAGTTGCGTCGTGTATATACCGAGCCGAATCTAAAACCCAAGTACGATAAGAAGGCGTTGAAGGTTATGTCGTATAACGTGCGTAGCTTTATTGATGATAATGGCAACCTTTGTATCGATTCGATGATGAGTGTTATCAAAGCGCTTAATCCCGATATATTGTGTTTTCAGGAGATGGGCTTCAGTGAGCTTGCCGATTCGCTTTTAGAGCCGCTTAAGCCTATGCCTCGCTCGTTGTCTCGCCATAATCTGAGCCCTGCTATTTATAGCCGTTATCCAATTATCAGCGCATCACGAATCGATACGCTGAAGAACTACGTATGGGCAGATATAGTGATTAAGAAGGATAAGAATAACGAGGATACGATAAGGGTTTTCAATAACCATCTCCACTCGACGGCAATACGTCGTGACGATAACGAATATATTGAGAATCACGACTTTTTAGAGGGTGACAGCGTAGGTAAGATGCGAAGTATGATAACTCGCCTGACAGATAACAATCGCATACGTGCCGAGCAGGCAGATACGCTGGCTTCGCTCGTTGCCGCATCGCCATACCCCGTTATTGTGTGTGGAGATTTTAACGATACGCCCGTGTCGTACACCTACCGCACTATTGCCCGCAAGTTGAATGACTCGTACCGCAAGGTGGGACGTGGATACTCGCATACGTATCGTGGATTTTTCGATATGTTGAGAATAGATTATGTACTCTTCTCCGATGAGTTTGAACCACTATCGTACGAGGTGGTCGATTCGTGGGGATTGGAGCAGACCATTAAGGGACGTGGCGAGAATGCCGATACTCTGCTTGTGCGTGCTTATGGTAATGGTATGCCGTTGCCCGATGAGCAGCAACTGCGTGAGGCGATGATTCTGCCACCGACTGCCGAGAAGATAAAGATGGATAATCGTATAATCTATTCGGATCACTATCCCGTATTTGTAAGACTATTGTATAACGGTAAAAACCATTAATCCAAACCAATATGATACTCGATTCATTGAAAAACAAAGCGCAGTATGCAGCGCTCCATCCTCGTTTCCAGACCGTATTCGATTTTATCGATAACAACGATGTTGCAGCCCTTCCTTGCGGTCGCCACGACATTGACGGCGATAATATCTTTGTGAGTGTGCAGGAGCTCGACTTGCGTGAGATTAAGGAGGCTCGCTTGGAGTTGCACCGTAAGTATATCGACATCCAGTTGCTCTTGTGCGGACCTGCCGAGGTCTTTGGCTGGAGCGAGAAGAAGGATTGCCTTACACCCGAGACCGATTTCGACGAGGCGAAGGATATCCAGCTCTTTACTGATATTCCCCAGTGCTTCTACACCGTAGGTGAGGGTCAGTTCACTATCCTCTTCCCCGAGGATGGTCACGCCCCGATGCTCGGCGAGGGTCACGTCAAGAAGTGCATCTTCAAGGTGGCGTTGTAAATCGTAAGTTTTTATACCAATATTAGGCTGCTCTTAGAAGGGTAGCCTTTTTTTATGCAGTTAATTTTCACGTATATGAGTTTTTTGAGTGACTATTCGTGGTTGAAAAAACTCTATTCATTGATTTTATTTTCTTGGGTATATAGAATGATGTATTTTTGTT
>JAFNUH010000273.1 GCA_017384185.1 Alistipes sp. | reverse complement strand
TGTTTGGTGTTAGTATATTCTGCGTCAGAATATTTTTGATGTTCCTCATATCGACGCTCTACCATTCGATGCTGCACGACACTCGCCACAAGGAGATTTTTCATATTCTCGACCATATCTTCATCTACTTCGCCATTGCTGGTAGCTATACACCCGTGGCGTTGTCTGTCATCGGTGGCTGGCAGGGATGGCTGATATTTATCTTGCAGTGGGTGATGGTGATTTTTGGAATATTCTATAAGTCATTGAGCCGTCGTTCGATACCAGCCGTAAGCCTTACCATATATCTTGTGATGGGATGGACCGTAGTATTCTTCTTCCCTCTCTTTTTGCGTAATGCCTCGTGGCAGTTTATCACGCTTATCGCTTTGGGCGGAGTTTTCTATACTATTGGTGCAGTCTTCTATGCAATGAAGGCTTTTCGTTATCACCACTTGGTGTGGCATCTGCTGATTAACTTAGCCGCAGCATCACACTTTGTGGCGATAGTGTTTTTTATATAACCGTCGGTAAATAATAGATTGCTATACCCGCTACGGCTGAGAGAACAATCAGCAGTATCGGGTTTACTTTTTTGTGTGATGCAATGAGTGCTATGCCGAAGAGAATCCAGCTCCACGCATCCTTAAACCCTCCACCATCCGAGGGGAAGAGCAACAGCAAGACGGCAGCACCAATCATACCCACAACGACAGGTTTCATACCAGCAATAGCCCCCTTCATAAAGCGATTATTGCGTAACTTGAGGAAGAAACGTGTGATAAGAATCATCAGCGTCAAGGCGGGCAGGCAGACCGACACGGTTGCTACCACCGAGCCCCAAAAACCTGCTACGGTATAACCTACATAGGTGGCTGAGTTTATGGCTATGGGTCCGGGGGTCATCTGCGAGATGGCGACAATGTCGGCAAATTCGGCATTTGTCATCCATTGGTTTTGCACCACAATCTCGTTCTGTATGAGCGATAACATAGCATATCCTCCGCCAAAGCCGAAGAATCCAATCTTTAGATAGCTGATAAATAGTTTAAGGTATATCATCTCTGCACCTCCTCTCCTCGTGCCGCTGCCCACAAGAGCCCGACCGCAGCACCTGCAATAAGTAGATAAATAGGAGAGAAGCCGAAGTGCCAGATAGCTAACGTGATGGCGGCTGCCACGGCTATCATACTCCAGTGCATACCCTTTGTGAAGCCGAGTATCGGGGCGAGCATTATGGCAACAACGATTGGTTGCATACCACGAAAGGTGGCATCGACTATGGGGTTTTCACGTATATGTGAGAAGAATATTGCCACGAACAGTAGTATGGTAAACGATGGCAGAACTACGCCTAAAAGCGAAGAGAGCGCACCTCGATAACCATACATCTTATATCCTACAAAGACTGCCGTATTGAGCGATATAGGTCCTGGGGCAGATTGTGCTAAAGTGAGTAGGTCCAAAAACTCCTGCTCCTTTATCCAACCCTTGCGAGTTATTACCTCGGCTTGGATAATAGGAATCATAGCATATCCACCGCCGAAGGTGAAGACGCCAATCTTCAGAAAAGAGCAAAAGAGTTCAAAATACCTATTCATCTGCTATCTCTTTGAGCGATTAAAGCGGAAGAATGTACCCAACGGAAGCTCCTTACCTGTGCGGTCGGCGAAGTATAACTCGCCAAACTCCTCCTTGCCCGTGTTGCCAAACGCCTGACGCAGAGCCGTGCGAGCCAACAGTGCCGACAAGCCCATAGAGTAGAGATTCAGCACAAGGAATCCGTTGTCGCTAAGTAGTGCTGCGCAACACTCCAGCATCTCGCATATATTCTCCTCCAGCACCCACTTCTCGCCATTAGCACCACGACCATAGGCGGGCGGGTCGAGGATAATGCCGTCATATTTGTTGCCTCGGCGTACCTCACGGCGCACGAACTTCAGCGCATCCTCCACAATCCAGCGAACACCATCCAAGCCACTCTGCTCCATATTCTCTCGTGACCAGGTAACTACCTGTTTTACCGAATCTACGTGTGTTACGTCAGCTCCTGCAGCACGTGCGGCAAGCGTAGCACCACCCGTGTAGGCAAACAGGTTCAACACCTTAGGCATTGGTGTCTGCTGCTTTAGCTCCTCGATACGGTCGTAGATAAAATTCCAATTCGCCGCCTGCTCGGGGAATATTCCCACGTGCTTGAACGAAGTCAGTCCCAGACGCATCTTCAGGTGCATCTGCTTGTAGTCGTAGCGCATCGTCCAACGGTCGGGCATTTGTGGCTTGCGGTGCCACTCGCCACGCTCGTCGCTCTTCGATGCGGAGCTACGCAGGAACGAAGCATCTGACATACGACGCCACTCCTCCTCCGAGAGCGATTTATGCCATATGGCCTGCGGCTCGGGGCGGCGTGTGATGTGTGATGCGAAGCGCTCGAGCTTCTCGAAGTCGCCCGAATCAATTAGTTCGTAGTCGGGGAATGTGGGTGTAAGTAGTTGTGACATATAGTGTTTTTGTTTTCTTTCGTTATTATTTACAGCAGTCCGTAAGCATCATAAGGCAACGCTTGCAGTCGAAATCAAGGCGGTAACGTGCAAAGCCGTGTTCGATGTATAGCTCGCCCTTGAGCGTCGGTTTCTGCTTGAGACATTGACCCAACTCTCGGCGGATGCAGTAGCTCGAAATCATCACTCGCTCGCCTGCCGTTGGCAGTGTCTCCAATGCTGTCTCAATCTCCTCGACACCGTGTGTGCGATAGAACTCCTCAGCAAGACGGTTTGTCACATTCTCGTAACGTGTAACACGCTCAAAAGGATAGCGTGCCGTGCCGTTGTCCGAGATTATACGGTGGGGCAGGGGTGTTGTGATACGTTTTGTGCGCAGAGCCTCCAACGCCTCACGACGCAAATCTGCCAAGAGGGATGCGGGAACGAAGTAGTCGCTACCCATAACCTCTACATCTGTAATCGAAAATATCGTGCCACCGCTCTTTGCTATCTGTCGGCGTGCAGTATCTGCCATCTTCTGGGGGTCAGAGGCAACCTCTAACTCAGCAGTGCGAGATATAGTTACGCTTAAACCCTCGCTATCTGTTATCGTAAGATTTACACCTTGTTCGTTGATGTCTAATTTTGCCACAGCATCTATCGTGCGGCGTGAACGACTGCGGTCGAGCGTGAGTGAGAAGCGGTGGTCGTAGTTGCGATATAGACTTGCGCCTACCGTTATGCCATCCATACGGTTGGGTATTATCTGCTTGCCCTCTACGGCGTTGATATTTGTGCCGCTTATGCCAGCCTTGGTTATGGCGCAGATACCATCTCCAGCCGATATATCACATCCGCCGTCGAGCGTAAATCCTCGGCGTGTAATGCTCTCCACACGACCTAAATACTCGCCAACAGCCTTTGGCGTATCGAACGAGGCTACGCCTGCACGTTTGCCGTGAAGCATATATTGCGATGCGCCACGTGTAAAGCTCTTTGCGGGGTCGGGGGTAAATTCTGTCGTTGTGCGTCCTACCGAAGGGCGGCAAATATCTTTTCTACGTTCTATGATGTTATCTATACGACGGCGGTAGTAGTTTACTACATTCTTAATATAGCGCACATC
>JAFNUH010000272.1 GCA_017384185.1 Alistipes sp. | reverse complement strand
GTAAAATTTTTAGTGCCGACAGTTATTTTTTAAGAAAAAATAGTGGTGCTTTTGTTTTTTTTAGTATCTTTGCATCAATTGGAAAATAATGAACTTAAAATGCCGAAGTTTTATGACAAGGTAAATGTGCTAAAGAAGCCCCAGTGGTTGAAAATCCGTCTGCAGAGTAACGAGGAGTCGGCAGAGGTCGAGCGTATTGTGCGTGAGCACTCGTTACACACTATTTGCAGTAGCGGACTCTGTCCTAATAAGGCAGAGTGTTGGCGGCGTAGAACCGCTACGTTTATGATACTGGGCGATATTTGTACACGTGGATGTCGATTCTGCGCTACAAAGACTGGCATACCCCTTGCCCCCGATTCAGCCGAGCCTGAGAGTGTGGCTCAGAGCGTGAATCTTATGGGACTTCGACACGTTGTCGTGACTTCTGTTACACGTGATGACCTTCCCGATGGTGGCGCCCAGCACTGGGCGGCAACGGTGGAGGCTATTCGCCGTATGAATCCCGACGCAACAATTGAGCTCCTTATTCCCGATCTGGATGCAAGGGCCGATTTAATAGAGATTGTGGCTGCATCCAAGCCCGATATTATCGGGCACAACATCGAAACCGTCGAGCGACTCACCCCGCTGGTGCGCTCTCGTGCGAAGTACCGCACGAGTTTGCGAACGCTGGAGATTATCTCCAATATGGGTGCAGTCTCGAAGAGTGGACTGATGGTCGGACTTGGCGAGAGCGATGATGAAGTATTACAAACCCTTCGAGACCTGCGTGAGGTGGGTGTCGAGATTGTGACGCTTGGTCAGTACCTACGACCCACTCTGGAGCACTATCCCGTTGCGGCGTATATCACTCCAGAAAAATTCGAATGGTACCGTACTCAAGCCCTCGAGATGGGTTTCAGCTACTGCGCAAGTGCCCCTATGGTGCGCTCATCGTACTTGGCTGATGCCGCCCTTGAGAGCGTTCGTTGCAAGGCTGCAAAGTAGTAGGTCTGCTTCAGGCAGACGTGGGCGTTGGTTGTTTAGACTATCGGCGCTGGCTACGAAATGTAGATGTTTGTAACTACTTCGGACAATGGCGTATTAGTAGGCTTTTGACCGAAATGAAGGAGATATTGTACAAAGACTTAGACCGTATGGGTTACTCCGAGTGCTGGGACTTGCAGCGCTCGCTCTTCGACCGTATGCTCGCAGCTAAGGCGGGTGACGAGAAGGCTCTCTCTGAGATTGAGCACGAGGCGGGGTGGCTACTTCTGGTCGAACACAATCCTGTTTACACATTAGGCAAAAGTGGTAAGGACGAGAATATGCTCGTCTCGGAGGCGTACTTGCGCTCTATCGGAGCCGAGTTCTTCCATATAGACCGAGGCGGTGATGTTACCTATCACGGTCCCGGGCAGATTGTAGGCTATCCCATCCTGGATTTGGAGCAGGTGGGCATAGGTCTTAGAGATTATATCAATGCTCTCGAGGAGGCTGTCATTTGCGTCTGCCGAGAGTGGGGCATCGAGGCGGGTCGCATAGCGGGTGCTTCGGGTGTCTGGCTTGAGGGTGATACACCCCGAGCAAGAAAAATTTGTGCTATCGGTGTGCGCTCAAGCCGCTTTGTTACTATGCACGGCTTTGCGCTGAATGTGAACACCGACCTTAGATATTTTTCGCATATCAACCCCTGCGGTTTCGTCGATAGAGGCGTTACGAGCATCGAGCGTGAGGTGGGTCACGAGGTTGATATGGAGCTGGTTAAGAGCCAGGTTGTGAAACAATTAAGTGAGAAATTAAATGTTAAAATATATAAATAATAAAATTGTAACTTATGCCTATAGAGAAGCGATGGGTAGTGAGACCCCGTGGCGAGCAGGAGGCGGTGGAGCGTTTGGCTACGCACCTCAGAATGTCGCCCGTTCTCACGAACCTACTTGTGCAGAGAGGCATAGACACCGTAGAGAAGGCCAATAAATTCTTTAACCCGCAGCTCTCGGACCTGCACGACCCCTTCCTGATGAAGGATATGGAGCGTGCAGTCGAGCGTATCGAACTCGCCATCGCAAACAACGAGATGATTATGGTTTATGGCGACTATGACGTGGACGGTACGACGGCCGTGGCGCTGGTTTATAAGTTTTTGAGGCAGATAGGTCACAAGAACCTTGTTTTCTACATTCCCGATCGTTATAACGACGGTTACGGCATTTCGGTCAAGGGCATTGACTTTGCGGCACGTAAG
>JAFNUH010000271.1 GCA_017384185.1 Alistipes sp. | reverse complement strand
TCTCGTTGGGATTTGGAGCGCCAGCGTATCCGTGTCAATCTGGTTAATGGTCGCACGGGACGCAATATTGTGCAGGGTTACTACTCGCCTGCAACGAAGCGTTACCACGCTGAGGGTACGCTCAATAATCTGCCGATGTTGATGCTTGACCCTGTTCTCAGTGGTGTTTTGTCAGGTACGGAGGGTCGTGCCGATGCCCGCCTGCAGTTCACGGGCGAGGGTCGTTATGCTCGCTTGAATGGTACGGTCGATGTGGCTAACCTCTCGTCGATGGTCGATTTTACCAATGTTCGTTATACCGTTCCAAAGACAACCGTGAAGGTGGAGAATAACCACTTTAGAGTATCCAACGTGCGAGTATATGATGCCGAGAATAATAGCGGTCTTATGTCGATGGATGTAAGCCTTGAGCATCTCTCGAATATCGCTTTCGATGTACGTGTTGCGCCACGCAGTATGATTGTGCTGAATACTACTGCACAGCAGAACGACCTCTTCTACGGTAAGGTCTATGCCTCGGGCTCGGCAACAATCACGGGTAGCAAGAAGGGTACGTTCCTCGATTTGGTAGGCTCTACCGAGGGTGACTCGCACTTCTATATGCCCCTTTCGAGCAAGAGTGATGCCGCTTTGGCAGACTTCGTGGTCTTCGAGCAGCCAGGCGTGAAGATAGACTCTACGAACTACCTCGTGCGTAAGAAGATGGCATTCGAGCGCAAGAATCGTCGTGCAGACTCATCGGCGAGCAATATGACCGTTAATGTCGAGCTTACGGCTACGCCCAGCACCGAAGTGCAGTTGGTTATTGACCCGACAGTGGGTGATATTATCAAGGGTCGTGGTAACGGAACGCTCAATATGCATATCGTTCCCAGCTCAAATATCTTCGATATGTATGGTGACTACACCATCACCGAGGGTAGCTATCTCTTTACGCTGCAAAATATTATCAATAAGCGATTCGTTATAAATAGTGGTTCTACTATCCAATGGACGGGTGATCCGCTGGATGCACGACTAAATATCGATGCCGTGTATAAACTTAAAGCCTCGTTGCAGCCGCTTTTGTCATCGACGACGCTCGACAACGTAACACGTGCCGTGCCCGTAGAGTGTATCATAAACCTTACGGAGCGCCTTACGGCTCCTACCGTGACGTTCGATATTAAGGTGCCAAATGCCGACTCGGAGATTCAGAATGCCGTAGCCAACCTGCTGAATAATCAGCAATCTATCGCCACGCAGTTTATGTATCTGCTGGTTAGTGGTTCGTTCTATTCGGATGCTTCGACCTCGTCAAGCATCGGTGCTAACGCATCAGCTACAACGGGATTTGAGTTACTCTCGAATCAGTTGAGTAACTGGCTCTCGAGCGATGATTATAATATCATCCTGCGCTATCGACCTAAGTCGGAGCTAACAAGCGATGAGATTGACTTCGGTTTTTCAAAGAGCATTGTAAATGACCGTCTGTTGGTTGAGTTGGAGGGTAACTACCTTGTCGATAATAAGATGGCGCAGAGTAGTAATATGTCTAACTTTATGGGAGA
>JAFNUH010000270.1 GCA_017384185.1 Alistipes sp. | reverse complement strand
TCTCACGCTTGATATGCTGCTCACACATCTGCAACGACATACGCAGAGCCTTGTTACCCAAGCGGTCAACCGATACACCAATGATACGACCCGGAATATTACGCTTATACGCCTCACGGCAAGCCATATAACCTGCGCTCGGACCACCATATCCCATAGGACAACCAAGACGCTGTGTAGAACCTACGGCAATATCTGCACCCCACTCTGCGGGAGGTGTCAACAACGCCAACGATAATATATCGGCATCGGCAGCCACCAGCGCACCTGCGGCGTGAGCCTTCTCGGCAAATGCAGCATAGTCACGCACCTCACCCGAAGCCGAGGGGTACTGCACCAAAGCACCGAACTCCATACCCGTAAACTCATACGAAGCGAAGTCATCGACGATAAGTTCGATACCGAACGGCTCGCTACGTGTGAGCAACACGTCCAACGTCTGTGGGAATATATCCTTATCAACAAAAATCTGATTACGACCCTGCTTTACAGCCTCACGTGAACGCAGAGCGTACATCATAAGCATAGCCTCAGCCGCTGCCGTAGCCTCATCCAGCAGAGAGCAGTTGGCAATCTGCATACCTGTGAGCGAGAGGATAGCGGTCTGATAGTTTAGCAGTGCCTCCAGACGACCCTGCGAAATCTCAGCCTGATAGGGTGTGTAAGATGTGTACCACGCAGGATTCTCGAAGACGTTACGGCTTACAACTGCGGGCACAGAGGTAGGATAGTAACCCATACCGATAAATGAGCGCATCTGACGATTCTTAGCTGCGAGCGCTGCCACGTGCGAGGCAAACTCATACTCACTCATACCCTCCGTAGGTAGAGCAATAGGTTTCTTCAGACGAATTGATGCGGGGATAACCTGCGAGATAAGCTCCTCGACAGACTCCACGCCGATAACCTTCAACATCTCCGCCAAGTCGGCAGAGTTAGTAACGCCAATATGGCGATTCATAAATTTGTCGAACATTTTTCAGTAGTTTTATTTTACGTTTATAATCTTCTTTTAATAACCAAGTTTTACGGCAGTACCCGAGGCAGTTACCATCAGCATACCACCGCTCTGCCCCAGCACCTCGTAGTCAATATCGATGCCCACAACGGCATCGGCACCCAATGCTTGCGCTCGCATCGAGAGCTCCTCCATAGCTGTGGTGCGGGCTTTGACCATCTCCTGCTCATATGTATTGGAACGACCTCCAACAATATCACGAATGCTGGCTGCAATATCTTTCAGGAAGTTTACACCTACGATTACCTCTCCGAATACAACTCCCTTGTACTCTACTATTGTTCTGCCCTCAATGGTGGGCGTAGTGGTTAGTATCATCTTATTTTTAGTTTAACTGTTTCTAATACTTAAAACTGCTGCCACCGATAAACTCCCTGAGGATTGATGTTGGCGGAATCTCATCGGTATGGATAGGTATAAAGTTATCCAGGAACTTCAGCAGACGCTTTGCCTCGCCATACTCTGGATTGACGTTGGTAACCTCTCGCAGGATAGGCTCAATTTTTGGTCGCAAAACCGAAATCTCGTAGAACAACGATGTGTTGAATATCACATCGGCATTCTCCTGATAGGGGAAGATATGCTTCTCCTCGCCACGACGCACGCTGGGCCAGCGCTGCAACGTCGCCAGAGCGTTAGCTCCACGTGTAGCGTAGTCACGTGTTATGCGGCGCAACATACGGTTGTCGGTAGTCGCTATGCGTGTCAGGTTATCCATCGCAACAGATGTAAGGCACGATGCATAGATGCAGAACTTCTGCTCACGTGGTATGCTGGGCGTAAGACGGGGATTAAGGGCGTGAATACCCTCCATTATAAGAATCGAACGCTCGTTGAGTTTCAGCGGCGTGTCGTGCCACTGTCGTGTGCCCGTAATAAAGTCATAACGTGGTACCTCAACGCTATCGCCAGCCATCAAACGCCTTAGGTCGCTATTGAGCAAATCGAGGTCAATAGCCTCCAGAGCCTCGAAGTCGTAGTCGCCATTCTCATCCTTAGGCGTGCGGTCACGGTCAACAAAGTAATCATCGAGCGAAATCAGCACAGGGTCAAGACCCAAGATGCGTAGCTGAATGCCCAGACGTTTTGCCGTCGTAGTCTTACCACTCGACGAGGGACCCGAGATAAGCACCACACGTGCGCCGTGTGTGCGATTAGCCTCGTCAATCTGGTCAGCCATAGCGGCAATCTTCTTCTCGTGGAAAGCCTCGGCAACCTTTATAAGCTCACTAATATCGCCATCCAGCACTTTACGATTAAGCATACCAACCGTGGGCACGCCCATAATATCTACCCAGCGATGATACTCACGGAAGACCTCAAACATCTTCGCCCAATGCACATTCATATCGAGTTTCGAGGGGTCGGTGCGTGTAGGCAGAGCTATATAGAAACCGTTGTAATAGCGGCGTATGTCAAACAGATGTATATATCCCGAATCGGGAGCAAGTGCGCCATAGAAATAGCCCACAATATCGTCCATACGATAGATGTCGCTGTATAGGCGTGGGCGGGTGTTGAGCAGCGCCACCTTGTCATCAAAGCCGAAGCGCTCGTAGATGCCATTTACCTCCGAAGTAAGCAGACTCATACGGTTAATCGGGTAACGGCTCTCGATAATCTCCTGCATACGCTTGCGCAGAGCCTCAATCTCCTGGTCGGTAACCATATCGCAGTTATCAAACTCGCAGTAGAAACCTCGTCCCAACGAGTGGCGAATATAGAATTTGCGGTCACGATATAAATCCCACACCGCCTTGTGCAGAATAAACGATATGGTGCGCTGATATACACGATAACCCTCGAAGTGAGTAATATCGATATAGCGCACTGTCGCCGGCTTGAATACTTTGTAATCCAACTCCTTAAGACGGTTGTTTACATACACTGCCAAAATCGGATACTTACCCTTGATATTTAATTGAGAGAGCACTTCGCCAAGCGTCACGCCCATCTCCACCTCAACTTGCTCCGAGGTGTTCTGACACAAAACTTTGACTCTGTCCAGCATATAAGATTCATTAGGTGTGTAAAGATAATAATTTTTTCACAACAAAAAAACACCACCTCACATTTCACACCAATAAATAATACAGAACTGATGAATAAAAAAAGGGTACTCAACATACGTTAGCACCCTTATTATTATGTGTACGATTTAGGCTATTCGCCCTTTGCCTCAAGGATGGGCAGACCAGCTTCGGTCGGGATATAGATTACTTTATTTGCTGCGGAGTTTTGCTGACGCACCCATAGATACTGGATGTATGTGGGAGTCAGCGAGCCATTCTCAATTTTGATAGCCTCGGCAGCACCCTGTGCTCGCACCACCTCGGCCTGAGCGTTGAGTTTCTCTGCCTCAAGGTTTGCCTTAGCCTCCTCAATCTTAATCTGGCGGTTCTGCTCCGCCTGCGCCAACTCTGCACGACCCTTCATCTCCTGCTGCCACACCTTATATCGAGGTACACCAAACAGGAAGAACGCAACGATGGCAAAACATACCAATGCAATGGATAAAACTCCACCTGCCGTAATAACGGCACCCTGATTTCTCTCACTCATAATTTAACGGTTTTACAAGTTGTACGAATATTTATAGTCGGTCAAGACAATTTCTGATTATCCTCACGCTATCTCGAATCTCGTCGTCCGTGATAACCAGCGGAGCAGAGATGCGGAATGCGGTGTCGCAATAGAGGAACCAGTCGCTCATAATACCCTGCTCAATAAACAGATCCATAATACGATACAGTTTCTCGCTCTCGCCCAACTCAACGGCTAACAGCAGACCGCTACGGCGTATCTCCTTGACGGCAGGATGGTCTTTGAGCAACTCCTCATACAAAGCACCCTTGCGCTCGACATCCTCTACAACCTTATTCTCCTGCAGGAATTT
>JAFNUH010000269.1 GCA_017384185.1 Alistipes sp. | reverse complement strand
GGCTCTCTATGGCGATATGTCCCAAAGGGTGCGTTGGGTGTTGGAAGAGTATGCTCCCTCGGTAGAGGTCTATTCCATAGATGAGTGTTTTCTGGATTTGCGTGGAATGAATAACATTGATTTTGACGCTTACGCTAAGGAAATATCTGCTCAGTGTTGGCGACAAACATCTATTCCCGTATCTGTAGGTATTGCCCCTACAAAAACCCTCGCAAAGATTGCATCCAAGCTATGCAAGCAATATCCCAAACTGTGTGGCGGGTGTTATATGCACCGCCCACAAGATATTGAGAAGGTATTAAGAAAATTCCCCATCGAAGATGTGTGGGGCATTGGTCGTAGGTCTGCGCCGAAATTGAAGGAGAGGGGCGTGAATACCGCCTATGACTTCACCCAACTGCCAGAGCATTTTGTCCACTCAATGTTGGGCATAACGGGCGTTAGGACTTGGAACGAGCTTCGTGGTATCCCTTGTATCGAGTTTGAGGATGGTTTTGAGGCTAAACAATCTATCTGCGTATCCCGTAGTTTCTCATCAGAGATATATGATGTGGCAGAGTTGCAAGAGCAGATTGCAAACTTCGCATCCTCTATGTCGGAGAAGTTGCGAAAGCAGAGGAGTGTGACTGCCGAGATGGTGGTTTTTGCCTACACCAACCGTTTCAAGGATTCAGCCCCGCAGACATACTCAAATGGTCTAATATCATTTACCACGCCTACGGCTGACCAACGAAAGATTGTTGCCGATGCTGTTCGTCTAACACAGCGGATTTTCAAGGATGGCTACGGCTACAAGAAAGCTGGAGTAATTGCCACAAAGATTATCCCCGCTGGAGAGGTAATGCACACCTTATTTGAAGATACCGAGGCTATCGAGCGTGAACACAAGATTACATCGGCATTGGATTCCATTAACGCTGCATTCGGCAAGGGTACTATCAAGTTGGCGGTGCAGGGTAGTGGAAAGATTAAGACGGCAAGTGATAATCAATCTCCTCACTACACAACCAAGTGGAGCGATATTCCCAAAGTGAGCGTGAAGTGATTGCCGATAGTTGGTGCTTCAGTAAAATTATATTGAAGATTTATAGATAAAATTTATCTTTCTGTTGATTATATTTGTTGGTGTTTTTGTGAATTCGTATATTTGAATTGTAAGATATGTTTAACTCGAATACGTGTCAAATGATTCGTATTCGCAAAACCAGACAAAGATGAAAAAATTATTACTTTTGGTCGTTGCGGCATTGTGTGCTGTTACGGCATCGGCTCAGGAGCCAGGAGGATGGACATTGGGACCTCGTTTGAGCATCTATACCAATACAGGTGATACTGTTTTAGGTGTTGGTGCCGTTGGTCGTTATCGTTTTGATAATAATTGGCGTTTGGAGCCATCGGTTACCGCATTGTTGCACAAGGGTTGTTCAATTGATTTTAGCTGCGATGCTCATTATGTTTTCGATTTGGGCGTTGTACGTGTATATCCCGCTGCGGGTATTGTGGCTAACGACATCGGCAAGTGGGCGGCAGGCTTGAATCTTGGTGGTGGTATTGACTTCAATGTTGCCAATGTTGTGGAGCTTACGGCGGCACTTAAATGGCAGGCTATGCTGGACGATGTTCGTTCAAATCCTGTTGTGTTGAGTATTGGTGCAAACTTCTGCTTCTAATAAGAGGGTAAAAGCGTTTTGAAAGGCTGGCTATATTATTTTAGTCAGTCTTTTTTCGTATATAAGTATATCACGAAATAAAAAAATGAGTATCTTTACGAATAAAATCTTTTGTAAATGAGACTAAATACACTTTTTACCTCTTTGGCTTGTGTAGCAGTGATGACACTTGGCAGCTGCCAGCGACATTTTATAACCGATAGTTCGGTACGTGAGTCGGTACACGAGGCTTTTGAGGCTCGTCGTGCGCACTTTACTCAGGGCGATATTTTTACGGTCTTTGAGCAGGATATGACAACCGAGGAGCGTGAGGCTATGGAGTTCCTCTACTCGGCTATGTCGTCAGCCGATATGGGCGATTATCAGGGCGAATACTTCCTCGACAATGTTCGTATGTCGCTCAAGGCTCGTGAGCAGATGGCGTGGGGCAAGGATGTGCCCGAGGATTTGTTCCGCCATTTTGTGTTGCCCGTAAGAGTTAACAACGAGCGTATGGATGAGTTCCGTATGATGTACTACGATACATTGCGTATGCGTGTGGAGGGTCTTTCGCTTCACGATGCGGCATTGGAGGTAAACCACTGGTGCCACGAGAAGGCTACCTATGTTCCCTCTGATAGTCGTACATCTTCGCCTATGGCTACGATGCTTACTGCCGAGGGACGTTGTGGCGAGGAGTCAACGTTTACCGTTTCGGCTCTGCGTGCTGTGGGTATTCCTGCCCGTCAGGTATATACTCCCCGCTGGGCGCATACTGATAGTAACCACGCTTGGGTAGAGGTTTGGATTGATGGTAAGTGGTACTTTATGGGTGCTTGCGAGCCTGAGCCAGAACTCAATGTTGCGTGGTTTAACCAGCCTGCTACACGTGCAATGTTGATGCACACGAGAGTTTATGGCGACTATCGTGGTACGGAGGATGTAATCCAGAAGAGTGAGTGCTACACCGAGATTAACGTAATTGAGAATTATGCTCCTATGCGTAAATCTACCGTGACGATTGTCGATGCTGAGGGTAAGGCGGTCGAGGGCGCTACCGTGGAGTTTAAGATTTTCAACTATGGCGAATATACCACCGTTGTAACTCTGCCGACAAACTCAGAGGGTCAGGTTACACTGCATATGGGTTTGGGCGATATGCTTATTTGGGCATCGTACGAGGGTAGCTTCGGCTTTGGTAAGTTGACGGGCGAGGCTATAACCGTAAAACTTGATAAGCGAGATAGTGATATATTCGAGTTCGAGGAGGATATGACACCTCCCGTACCTGGCGACCTGCCCGTAAATCTTACCGACGAGGCTATTGCTGCAAACAAGGAGCGTTTGGCAGCTGAGGATGCTATTCGTTTGGGATATAAGGCTACATTTATGACACCCGAGAAGTGCGCTGACTACTCAGCTCGTGAGCAGGATTTGATAGTTGGTGCTATGGGTAATTGGCGTGATGTGAAGGCATTTATCGACTCGAAGTCGGGTGCTGAGCGTGAACGTGCTGTGGCTTTGTTGGGTGCTATCTCTCGCAAGGATTTGCACGATACGTCGCTCGCAGTGCTGGAGGATGCCTTAACGACGGTTACACCAGCCGAGCTTACGTCGGAGTATGTGCGTTACATCCTTAATCCTCGCATCGTAAGCGAGTTCTTGCAACCATACCGTAAGCAGATTCGTGAGGTCTTGACACCTGCTATTGGTGAGAATCCATCGGCAACCGATATTGCCGCTTGGGTTAAGGAGAATATCTCTCCGGCAGACGAGTATAACCCCATCTCATTGCAGGCTACGCCCGCAGGTGTGTTGCGTATTCGTATGGCTGATAAGGCTTCACGTGACCGTTTCTTTGTTGCGGCTTGCCGTACGTATGGCATTGCAGCTCGTATGGGTGCTATGAGTGGCTATCCGCAGTATATGAGCGATGGCGAGTGGATTGATGTTATGTTGGATGGTGCGGTTGCTGAGCAGCAGGCTGCAAAGGGTGCTATCCGTACAACGTACGACCCGAAGATTGTGCCTGCAATTCCTAACCCCAACTATTATAGCCACTGCTCAATATGTCGTATTGAGAATGGACAGTGCCGCACGATTCGTTTTGATGTTGACACCGAGAATGATTTGGGTGCTACGGCTGACCCGAGTCTGTTGACACGCAAGATTACGCTTGACGAGGGTTATTATATGCTCACTACGGGTAACCGTATGGCAAGTGGCAAGGTGTTGGCTCGTTCGGTAACATTTAATGTTAAGGATGGCGAGGTGCAGGATGTGAAGATGGTACTGCGCCCTGCAAACGATGATATTGGCGTTATTGGCTCGATGGATCCCGAGAAGTTGTATCTGCCCGAGGGTAAGCAGAGCGAGGCTTCGTTGCTCTCAACGGTAGGTCGTGGATATTTTATCGTGGCAGTTATGGGTACGAGCGACGAGCCTACAAATCACGCCTCACGAGGCTTGGCATCTATTGCTGATGTGTTGGATGAGTGGAAACGTCCTATGGTAGTGTTGCACGCATCGGCTGAGGATGCGGCAAAGTACAACCGTGCGATGCTTGGCGAAGTAAAAGCGCACTTCGGCGTGGATGTTGACGACAAAGTGCGCTCGATGATATGTTCGGGTTGTAACTCTACATCTAAGACCTTGCCTGTTATTGCGGTGTGCGATACATTTGGTCGTGTGGTTTACTTCTCGCAGGGTTACAACACTTCGCTTGCAGACCAGTTAAAGAGTGTTATTCACAAGCTCTGATACCTGCTCCCTTGCTGAGTGGCGAATGATGCCCTCACGCTGGGGATATGCAGCAAACGATACGGCGGCGTTGCCAAATGCCGCATCTAAGCAATCTATGGCGGCTGTGGAGTGGAACTCCGTAGCCGCTGTTTTTTGCTCTATGGTGGCGATGTTTCTGGGGTTTATGCCTGCACCTGGCATAATGATAATGCGTCCTGCCGCACGCTTAACCAGCTCGGCGATAAGCTCTGCGCCCAGCTCAGCTGAAGCTTGTTGTCCAGATGTTAGCAGTCGGTCACAGCCGAGCGAAATAATCTGCTCCAATGCGGTGAATGGGTCACGGCAGATGTCAAATGCACGGTGGAACGTAACCGACATATCGCCCGCAGCATCCATCATACGCTTGCAAGCCTCTACGTCAATATCTCCCTGCTCTGTGAGCGCTCCGATAACCACTCCGTGAACGCCAGCCTCACGGCAAAACTCAATATCTCGGCACATAGTCTCAATCTCCGACTCAGAGTAGTAAAATCCTCCCTCACGAGCTCGTATCAGGACGTTTATATCGAGATTTAGCCCCGCATCTGCTACGCACCGTATAGTGCCATAGCTGGGTGTTACGCCACCGCAAGTTATTGCCGAGCAAAGCTCTATTCTGATTGCTCCACCCGCCTCGGCCTCACGTGCATCGTTGAGAGATGTGCTGCAAACTTCAATTTTTCGCATAATAAAATATATTTGTGAGGGTAAAGTTATCAAATTTCGACGATAAATGTGGCGTTCTCTATGGGAAATTGACTAACTTTGTGGCGTATGACACAAGTAAGAGCCAAAAAAGCACTCGGTCAGCACTTCCTGACCGATTTGAATATTGCCCGAAAGATATGCTACTCGCTCTCGGGAGGTACTGCCGAAGCACCCGCACAGGTGTTGGAGGTTGGTTGTGGTATGGGTGTATTGACGCAGTTCTTGTTACAGCGTGACGACGTTGTAACGTATGGCGCCGAGATAGACTCGGAGAGCGTTGAGTATCTGCACGAGCACTATCCCGATTTTGCACCACGACTCATCGAGGGTGACTTCCTGAAGATGGACCTGCGTGAGCGTTTCGGCGAGGAGGTGCGAGTGATAGGAAACTTCCCGTATAATATCTCATCGCAGATATTCTTTAAGGTCATCGAGAATCGTGATATTGTCCCAGAGTGTGTGGGTATGATTCAGCGTGAGGTGGCAGTGCGTATTGCGGAGCCCCCAGGGTCACGTGAATATGGAATATTGAGCGTGCTGTTGCAGGCGTGGTACGATATAGAGTATCTCTTCACCGTTGGCGAGAAGGTGTTTAATCCGCCGCCAAAGGTAAAGTCGGCAGTTATCCGCCTCAAGCGTAATGCAACAACGCAGTTGGGTTGTGACGAGGCGTTGTTTGTAAAGGTTGTCAAGGCCTCGTTTGGTCAACGCCGCAAGATGATTCGTAACTCGTTGCGCTCGGTTTTTGGTGATTTTGGAGGAGCCGAGCATCGATTCTTTACTCAACGTGCTGAGCAGTTGTCGGTGGCAGATTTTGTGGAACTCACAAACTGGGTTGCTGAAAATCGTGGGTAGTATGCCATAAATGTTGCAAAAAAATGCAACATTTGAGTACAACGTAACGAATTTATACATATATTTGCATTAAAGAAGTAAAGATTAGTATGATGCAGTTGTCACATAACTATTGGTGGTGGCGTTCATTGGGGAAATAGAACAATGGCGTTGCTTGAGTTATGTGTGTATATAATGTAATGTATATGAAAACCATTGTTCAATGCCGAACAATGGTTTTTCTCTGTTGCTAATCGGTGACAATGGTAAGTGTAAAATGAAAATATATAGTCAACTATGAAGACAAAAAAGTTTATTCTGCCCGAGAGCGAGATGCCAACGGCGTGGTATAACATTGTGGCAGATATGCCCAATAAGCCTATGCCGTGCCTTGACCCTCAGACCAAGCAGCCTGTGACATTTGAGTCTATGTGCCGCATCTTTGGTGAGGAGTTGGTGAAGCAGGAGCTATCAACTGAGCGATACATCGAGATACCCGAAGAGGTACAAAACCTATATAAGATTTGGCGACCTACGCCCGTGGTGCGTGCATATAATCTTGAGCGTTTGCTCGATACGCCCGCAAAGATTTATTTCAAGAATGAGGGCACTTCGCCTGCAGGTTCGCATAAGCCCAATACGGCTATTCCGCAGGCGTACTACAACGCTAAGCAGGGTATAAAATATCTTGCAACGGAGACCGGCGGTGGTCAGTGGGGTAGTGCTATGTCGTTGGCGTGCCAATACTTTAATATCGACCTGCGTGTCTATATGGTTAAGGTCAGTTGCCAGCAGAAGCCCTACCGCAAGTTGTTGATGAATGCGTGGGGTGCTAATGTGATTCCTTCGCCGAGCGATACAACCCGTTTTGGTCGTGATGTTTTGGCAAAGGACCCCGAGTGTGGTGGTAACCTCGGTATGGCTATCTCGGAGGCTGTGGAGAGTGCTCTCGAGCACGGCGATACAACACGTTACTGTCTGGGTAGTGTGATGAACCACGTCTTGATGCACCAGACCATCATAGGTGAGGAGGCTATCAAACAGATGGAGATGGCTGGCGACGAGCCCGATGTGGTTATCGGTTGTTTCGGTGG
>JAFNUH010000268.1 GCA_017384185.1 Alistipes sp. | reverse complement strand
GGACCCTCACCAGCGTAAGCGTAGATAGTAGAGATCTTACCAAGCTTACCCTCACGAACTACGTTAGCAGCGTGGATAAACTCAGCCATTGAGCGCTGCATAGAACCAACCTGCAAAATACGGTTGTTAGCACGTACAGCCTCAATCAAACGCTGACCCTCATATACTGTAAATGTAAGGGGCTTCTCCAAGTAAACATCCTTACCTGCCTTACAAGCTGCGATAGCGATAGCTGCGTGCCAGTGGTCGGGAGTAGCGATAACTACTGCGTCGATATCCTCACGAGCCAACAAATCCTCATACTTGATATACATATCAAGCTTATTCTTGATGCCCTTCTCAGCGTAGTACTTGTTTACACGCTCAACGAAGCGGTCACGCTTGATGTCGTAGATATCACAACCAGCGATAACACGCACCTCGGGGATTGTCAAGAAACCATTCACCAAGTGAATAGCCTGCTGACCCAAACCGATGAAACCGATGTTAATTTTGTCATTTACGTCACCTTTCTTAGCCTTCTTAGGCGCCTCAGCAGCTGTCAAAGCACGAGGAATAAAGAGTGAAGATGCTCCCAAAGCCGAAAAACGGAGGAAGTCTAAACGAGAGAATTTTGAACTCATTTCTGTATAATTTTAAGTTAGTTGATTCATTTTGACCTAAATCAACGTAAAATTACACAAAAATCTCTTGTACTACAAAATTTTGGGGAAATTTTTAGATTTTTTTACCCATTATTCCACAGAAACCGACTACACGGCACGCACTACAAGCCACGAGAATCACGCCACTCGATAATCTCGGGTGTTAGTTCATCCTCACGGTCATACCACTCGCCAGCACGTATCAACATCTCCTTGCGGCGGTCCATACGCTGTACGATGTTAAATGTAGGACGCTGGCGTGAGCCACTCTCCTCACGGCGTGAGGGGCGTATTGTACGGTCGAAGACACTCTCCTGAGTAGGACGCAACGATGGCACCCACTTAAAGTTTTGCAACTTAAGAGGTTGCGACTCAGGCACCTGACCAATAGGATACATCGTGAAGGGGACATCATTTCGATAGGTCATACCCACCAGCTCCTTATCCTCGATGTAGAACGATGCCGAAGCACTCTCGATATAAATCATCTCCGTGACGAGCGTAGTCTTCTCATCCTCACGTTGGAAATAGATTGTCTGCACGTTACCATCTACATCGTTACGATATATCTCATTATCACGGAAGAAGGCAATCATCTTCTTTCCCGCCACCTGATTAAAATATGTAGAGTCGATAACGGCTACCATTATAGGCTCGCCATCGAATACTGCTCGTTCGAGTTTCTGGTTGCGGGTGTGCAAATCCATCAACTGCGACGCCATCTGATTCGAGCCATTCCACAGGACAGGCGAGAGATATAGATGCACAATAGAGTCTTGTGACGATGTTACCAGCGAGTCGCAGACCATCTGCGCATCCTTGCGGAACATCTTAACGTTGCGGAATGCCTTAACCAAACGATAGACGCTATCTGCTGAGATAGAGTCCGACTTAACAGCCTGCGCCACGCTATCCGTCTTCGCTGCGGCAACCTCATCAGCCTCCTTATGCTCGCTTGTAGACTTCTCGGTCACCACGCTATCACCACGCTGCTCCAACTGTCTAAGTACACGCTCATTACGCAGTTGCGTCAAGCTGTCCAACGAATCCAAAGCCGAGACATCGCCACCCTTTGCCAAAACCTTTTCACGCTTTTCGGCACGGCGCACGGAGTCCTTAGCGATTCGCTCAAGCTCCTTAGCCTTCATCTTATCGAGCATAGCCGTAACCTTTGCCTGACGCTCCTTTGCGATAGAATCGAGCTTCACCTTACGGATTGCCGCCTTCTCTCGTTTCTTGGCATCCTTAGCCTTACGTGCCGCCTCTTTGGCTTGCTGCTGCTCGAGAGCCTTCTGCTGCTTGGCAGTAAGTTGCACGACACTATCCTGCGCCACGCTATCAACAGCCTCAACGGCTACCTCTTCCGCATCTGCCGACGCATCTACAGTCTGCTCTGCGGTGGTATTATTTTCCGAGATTTCGGTACTAGTATTCTCTGCCTGAGCTGTTACACTCTGCTCCGTCACACCTTGCGCCGATTTCTGCTCGGTTGTTTGCTGAGATTGCTCAGCTACGCCTTGCTCAACATTTTTGACAGATGTCTCCTCAGATTTCTCCGCTACGGTGAGTGCCGCCTGCGACTCTGCAATTCTCGCCCTACGCTGTGCAGCAGCCTCCTCTGCCTGCTTCTTGGCAGCGAGCTCCTCCTCCTTAGCCTTGCGCTCAGCCTCCTCACGCTCCTTCAACAGCGAGATGGTATAAATCTCCAACGTATCGGCACGCATAAAGACAGAATCGCTCTGCGAGAGGTCATAACTAATAGCCGAAGGATTACGAGTAAGCAATGCATCACCCGGATCAGACCAATACTCGGCATAGTCGCCAAATGCCAGCATCTTCTGCTTGAAATCATCCATCTGGATATTACCGTAGCCAATAACGTGACCTTCTGTGCGGTAGTATGAGAGCGTATCGCCCCACACCTCCTGATCCGCAGTAAGGATATAACCGCTACGTGTCACCATATATAAATCCTGCGACTTATCGTACAGACCAGCATCTGCCGAAAGATAGTCGCCATCGGCGTTCCAAATCTCGCTTCGGGTAAAGAACTGAGCAAACTCGGTATCGGTATTATAGATTATAGAGTCGCTCTTCATATCGTAATCCTCGCCGTGAAGCTCTACCCTATCGACGCAGATAATATCGTGTTTCTCAGCATCGTAATAACCTCGCAACGACTCAATGATGTTATCGTCGTGCACCAACACGCCACCATCGGTATAGCTACCAATTTTCTGCTCGGTATTGAATTTGAAGTTATACGTATAAAGCATAGCATCGCCATCTACGAACTTGATTATCGGAGCAAAAATCTCCGCCATACTTGCATCGCCGTCGTATTTAGCGCTATCACCATATATATATATTGAGTCCTGATTGATAAGTACACGGCTAAAGAAGCCCCAACGCTGGTCATT
>JAFNUH010000267.1 GCA_017384185.1 Alistipes sp. | reverse complement strand
ATAAAAATAGGTGTTATAACACTTATAACACCTATAATTCCTATAACACCTATTTAAATGCTTCTAATGCGCTTCCAACCAATTCTCTCCTACGCCCGCCTCGGAGATTAGCGGCACGCTGAGCTGCGCCACGCCCTCCATAGCCTCACGTACAATGCGGATGACGGCATCCTGCTCCTCACGCAACATATCGACAATAACCTCATCGTGTACCTGCAAAATCATCTTCGAGCGAATACCCTCCTCACGGAAGCGGCGGTAAATCTCCACCATCGCCAACTTCATAATATCGGCGGCACTACCCTGTATAGGCGCATTTATGGCGTTGCGCTCAGCCACGCCACGTGCCACAGCATTGCGGGAGTCGATGTCACGCAGTATGCGGCGACGACCAAACGAGGTGGTGACGTAGCCTGTCTCACGGGCATCTGCCACGGCACGCTCCATATACTCCTTGACCTTGGGGTAGCTCTCAAAGTATCCGTCAATCAGCTCCTTAGCCTCCTTGCGAGGGATGTCCAGACGCTGCGACAAGCCGAACGCCGAGATGCCATATATAATACCAAAGTTGGCGGTCTTAGCCTTGCGGCGCTCGTCGGATGTGACCTCAGAAATCTCCTTGTGGAAGAGCTTGGCAGCCGTTGCCGAGTGAATATCCTCGCCCTGCTGGAACGCCTCGATGAGCGACGGGTCACCGCTAAGGTGCGCCATCAATCGCAACTCCACCTGACTATAATCCGCCGAGAGCAGCAGATGCTCCGCATCCGAAGGGACAAACGCCTCACGTATGCGGCGACCCATATCGTCTCGCACGGGGATGTTTTGCAGGTTGGGGTTTGTCGATGAGAGGCGACCCGTTGCCGTAACTGCCTGATTAAAAGATGTATGTATATGACCCGTGACGGGGTTTACCAACTGGGGCAGAGCCTCCACGTAGGTAGAAATCAGCTTCTTCACGCCACGATAACGGAGAATCAAATCAACGATGCGGTGCTTGCCCGCAAAGCCTTGCAGATACTCCTCGTCGGTGCTAAATTGGCGTGTCTTGGTCATCTTGGGCTTGTCGGTGATGCGCAACTTTGCGAACAACACCTCGCCCAACTGACGTGCCGAATTGATGTTAAGCAGTGGCTCATCGGCAATCTCACGTATCTCGTTCTCGAGCTTCGCAAGCTCGGCATTTAGCTCCACGGCATAGTCGGCAAGTTGCTGACAATCAACCTTTACGCCCGTCTGCTCCATCGCCGCTAGCACATCAATCATAGGCTCCTCGATGCGCTCATACAACTCCACCAGACTCTGACTCTCTAGCTCGGGCATAAGCACATTCTTGAGTTGCAGGGTGATGTCAGCATCCTCGGCAGCATACTCCTTCACCGCCTCGATATTTACCTGATCCATCGTCAGTTGGCGTGTGCCCTTGCCGATGAGGGTCTCGATGCGGATGGGCGAGTAGCGCAGGTAACGCTCCGCCAAAAAGTCCATATTATGACGAGATTCGGCATCGAGCAAGTAGTGGATAATCATCGTATCCAACTTACGTCCTCGCACCTCGATACCCAGGCGTGCGAGCACCAACATATCAAACTTTATGTTCTGCGCAATCTTTGTAATACGCTCATTCTCAAATATCGGGCGCACCGCCTCAGCAAAGGCGGCTGTGTTCTCGGGTGTGAACGAGATGTACCACGCCTTGTGCGGCTCAACGGCAAACGACATACCCACGATGCGATTTGTGAAGTGGTCGAAACCCGTTGTCTCGGTATCGAAACATATCTCGTCATAGCGTTGCAACTCCGCCACAAGAACCTGCACATCAGAGAGTTCGGTTATCAGGCGATAGTCGTGTGGCGTGGTCTGCGCCGTAGCCATCGAATCCTCCTCAGCCTCGGCAACAACCTCTGCCTCAGCCTCTACGGGGGCAGGTGCGGGCGTTGGGTCGGGCATCATCATAGCAAACAAATCGCCCTGCCCAGCCATCGCCTCACGCTTCTTGGCTGCCGACTTCGCCTGCGCCATCTCGGTTAGTTGTCGCTGCGGAGCCTGCTGCGGAGCATCACTCTCAACGATGGGCGCAACGTTGTGCAAATCACGCAGGAACGAGGTAAAATCGAGCTCCTGATACAACGCTCTGAGTTCGTCATAGTTGGGCGGACATATCTCCAAATCCTCGGGCGAAAACTCCACGGGGACATCTGTGCGTATTGTAGTGAGGGTCTTCGAGAGCAACAACTTATCGCCCCACGAGAGAATCTTCTCGCCCTGCTTGCCCTTGATTGTGTGTGCGTTAGCGAGGATATTCTCGCACTCACCCCACTCGCCAACCAGCTTGCAGGCACCCTTCTCGCCAATGCCCGGCACACCGGGGATGTTGTCCGACGTATCGCCCCAGATAGCCAAAATATCTCGCACCAGAACGGGGTCCGAGATGCCATACTTTGTGCAAATATCCTCCGCACGCACAATCTCCACGCCATCGCCCTTCTGCTTGTAGAGGTGGCGACGCTCGCCAACCAGCTGACCGTAATCCTTGTCGGGCGTTACCATATATACATCATACCCCTCGGCAGATGCTCGCATAGCCAGCGTGCCGATAACATCGTCAGCCTCAAAGCCTTCAATCTCGTAGATGGGTATGCGCATAGCCTTCAGCAGACGACGCAGGTAGGGCACCGAAGCGATAATATCCTCGGGCGTTGCGGGGCGGTTAGCCTTGTATTCGGGGTAGAGGTCACAGCGGAAACAGCCTCCCTTAGGGTCGAGCGCCACGCCCAACAGGTCGGGCGACTCACGCTTCTGAATATCTCGCAGGAACTTCGTAAAGCCGAACAAGATAGAGGTGTTCATTCCGTAGCGGTTGCGCATCGGACGACCAAAAAAGGCGTAGTAATATTTGAATACGAGCGCATAGGCGTCGATAAGGAAAAGGCGTTTCATAGGAGTTATTTTACAAATTATCCTCGGCGTACCACTCGGCATACGACGATGCCGTCTCGTGCAGACGCAACGAGTAGAGCTCCACCTCGTCGGGCAACGACTCGAGCAGACGCTCGGCAAAATCTGCCAACATATTCTCGCACGTAGGCTGGTAATCGACCATTATGATGTTGTGATAATACTCCGAGAGCATATGACGGAGCTGCTGCCCCTGCTCGGTGCGACGCACCACAAAGGCGTGGTCGAAACGAGATACAATCTGCTCATTTACAATGCGTTTGAGCAGTCCAAAGTCCATCACCATACCCTGCTTGGGGTCGTACACATCGGTCGAGGGCTCACCCTTGATTGTGACAAAGAGACGATACGAGTGTCCGTGAATCTCACGACACGCCCCGTCATACCCCTCGAGCGAGTGCGCCGCCTCAAACGTGAACTCCTTGGTAAGTCGAATAGTTGCCATAGTTTGATATTGATTTTACACAAAAATACGCTATATTCTCCTCTTTTGCAAGAAATTTCATTGAGATGGACCATATGTAATAGATAAAAAAATAGGTTACCCCTTTTGGGCAACCTATTTTTTGTTATATGCATTCATCGTAAGGTCGGCGCCTGCGCAGGCGAATGAGAGGATGGCGTCGCCGAAGATCTTCAGTCGTTCGGGCAGAGCCTTCTGCTCCTCGTCGGTCCACTCGCCTAAGACGTAGTCGACCTGATGTCCTCGGGCAAAGTCGCCACCCACGCCGAAGCGCATACGGGCGTAATCCTCACGTCCCAGCAGCTCCGAGATATTCTTCAGACCGTTGTGTCCGCCAGCGCTGCCCTTCTTGCGCATACGCAGCTGACCAAACGGCAGCGATATATCGTCCGAGATGACGAGGATATTCTCGATGGGTATCTTCTCCTGCTCCATCCAGTAGCGTACAGCCTTGCCCGACAGGTTCATATATGTCGAGGGCTTGAGTAGCAGAATCTGACGACCCTTATGGCGCAGTGTGGCTGTTGAGCCGTAACGTCCCGCCATAAAAGAGATATTGGATGCCTCGGCTAAGGCATCCAACACTCTGAATCCGATGTTGTGACGGGTATCGGCATACTCGGCGCCGATATTGCCCAGTCCTACAACAAGATATTTCATTCTTCGCCCAGTTTATTACTGCTGCTGTGCTGCACGAGTTGCACGAGTTACACGAACGGCGCAAACGGCAGTAGTTGCGGGAGTAACGAACTGAAGGTTCTCGAACTGCAAGTCGCCTACGAAGATAGTCTGACCAACCTTCAAAGGAGTTACGTCAACAACGATCTCATCGGGCAGGTTCTGCTCCAAAGGCTTAACAGTAAGCTT
>JAFNUH010000266.1 GCA_017384185.1 Alistipes sp. | reverse complement strand
GTATCGGGCAGGAATTTTCAACAAAGGTAGATTGCCACGAACCTGCATAGACCATAAGTCAGCATTAGAAAAGTTCTCGGATGCAGGTTCTCGCAATGACTATAAATAATATAATCCCTATACCACCCATACTCCTTACTACCCATACCATCTATAATACCTATAACACCTATTACCCATATATTCCCGCTGCCTTTTCGCCAATTTTCGCCCTCCTATATTGAACATATAACTTCTCTATTGAGAGGTTTTTGTGGGAAATTTCGCCACATAATAACTCAATTCACCCCTAAAATAATGTATTCATACCTCAAAACGGGGCTTAACCACATAAATTTTGTCATTCCGAAAAAATATTTGACTTTTGCAACCGATTGGTGAAGTAGTGCGCATCCTTGAAACGGGTGTGCGACGCATATAAAGGCGCATATAAAAACAGGCATCCCCAATCATAAATAAGAATTATCAAAAAACCAATTAAACAATACTCTTTACGCTACGTCAGCAATCCGTAGCGCAAAGCGAAAAGAAGAAGCAATATGAAGATTTTTTACAAAATGACTTTGGCCCTTGCGGCTGCTATGACCATCGCAACTTCAGCATTTGCGGGTGGTCCTATGACTAACTCAAACCAGAGCGCACACTTCTTGCGTAGCGTAGCTCGTGGTACATCACTCGACACCGATGCAGTTTACACTAACCCCGCCGGTGTTGTATTTATGGAGGATGGCTTCCACCTTGGTATCAACGACCAGATGGCATCACAGACTCGTACAATTACATCATCATACGCTGCATTCGCTATGGGCGCTGAGAACCGTGGCAATGCAACTAAGGAGTACAAAGGTGAGGTATTCTCTCCGTTGATTCCCAGCATCCACTTTGCGTGGAAGCACAACCGCTGGGCTATTATGGCTGGCTTGGGCGTAAACGGTGGTGGTGGCTCATTGAAGTTCGACGATGGTTTGGGCTCTTTCGAGCGTCAGTTCTCTGCTCTTCCTGGTGCTATCTCAAAGCTCGGCTCTGCTATGGGCTTGTCAGCATCACAGTATGATATGGATATGGAGCTTACTGGTAACTCAAAGACTTTGGCTCTTAACTTTGGTGCTGCATTCCGTATCACCGATTGGTTGTCAGTTGCTGCTCAGATTCGTATGAGTGGTACATACAACTCATACAAGGGTGGTATCGACGATATCAAGATTAACCCCACAATGGCTGCTATGGGTCTTAACGGTCAGATGATGGGCGCTGCTCAGTTCTTCACTGCTGCAGGTCAGATGTTGGGTCAGATGAACCCCGCTCTCGCTGCACAGGCTGCTCAGTACGCTGCTCTTACATCAGACCACATCCTCGACGTTGAGCAGAATGGTTACTCTATCAGCCCCATCCTTGCAGTTGCTTTGCACAAGGGCAAGTGGGATGCATCTATCAAGTATGAGTTCAAGATGGCTACCGAGCTCGAGATTAAGTCTTCTCCTGCATCTGCTGCAGACCCCGTTATCAACGGCATCTTCGCTGATGGCACAAAGGTTAAGGCTGAGACTCCCGCTTTGTTGGCTGCTGCTGTTAGCCGCCACTTCGGTCCCGTAAAGGTTACAGCTCAGTGGCACCACTACTTCGATAAGAAGGCTCAGAACTCATTCTCATCTTGCATCGAGGGCAACACAAACGAGTATATGATGGGTGCTGAGTGGACAATCTCTGACCGTTGGTTGGTATCTGCAGGTGCACAGCGCACACAGCTCAATATGAACGAGAACGCATACTCTGATATGAACTTCTCAATCTCATCTTGGTCAGTAGCTGCTGGTTTCGCATTCAAGGCTTGCGATGCAGTACGTATCAACGCAGGTATTATGCCCACATTCTACGATGAGGCTACAGCTGTTGGCAAGGTTGCCGACACAGGCTTGGACTTCAAGGATGTTTACAACCGTACATCATTGGCTTGGGGTATCGGTCTTGACTTCAAGTTCGGACGTTAATATTAACACGATATAAGCTCGCCGTCAGTTGTACGGCGGCGAGTTATCACAACGGATAGGTTAGGGAGCAACGACCCTACGCCTTTTAGATTTTCTCCGTTGTTTGCGGGAGGTGTCCCGCTCTTCGCAGGAGTTGGCAGGGCGCAAGCACGGCGCCAACGCAGATGAATAACGTGACAATCTGAATAACGCGACAATTCTGATTGACACGGGACCTCAGAAACGTTTTAAGTGTAATAGCGCACTGCTTCTTGCGATAGGGCTGAGGCTCTCCGCAGAAAGAATTTACAAAAATACTCTTTTTGTAGAATATGGTTTTTTGATTGCTGGTCGGCTACGTCGTGATGACGTAGCCGTTTTTTTATTTTACAACCTTATTGACGGTAATGCGTTTTACCTGCGCCTCGCCATCTGCGGTGTAGAGCGTGAGGTGAGTGTAACCCTCGGTGGGGAATATCAAATCCGATGTAGCACTAATATCGGTAAAACACTCAACCGATGCGTGGTCGAGAACGATGGTGAGTGTCTGACTCTTTGCCGACGACATAGGTGCCGAAATCTCGCTGGGGAATCTCTCGTGGAAGTCGCTGATACCAGCCTCACGGCGGTCAACTTTGAACGCCTGCTCGCCGTTGTCGAAGTAAATCTTCAACGCCTCGCCGCAATCGTTCGAGAGCTTTACGCCCATCACCTTTGCACCCTTGCTCTCCATCTCGCACTCAATCCAAAGCGCATCCTTGCCGCTAAGCTCCACGGGCAGAGCCTGCTCCGCCGCTACCGTAATACTCTCCTGAGTGTGAATAGGTTGCAGATAATCAGAAAACTCCTTTACAGGCTTTGATATGAGCTTCGCACGACCCTCGTGCTCGATAAGTTTCAGCTCGTAGGGCAGACTCATATAGCTACGGAAGTCGGTGGTCGGGAACTCCTGCTCGCTACCATACTGCCAGTTATTCTGCCAGCCGAGCGCTATTGTGCGACCATCCGAGACGTTGCTCCACGTCACGATGGCGTAGTTGTCACGACCCCAGCCGATGAAGTCGGTGTACTCCTTGGGCGTGTCGCAGACAAAGGTGTGACCGTCGAAGTCGCCCACAAAATATTGTACCGATGAGCCGTGCTCGGCATCACGTGTCAGTGAGCAGAAGAGCACCCACTTCTTGCCATCCTTGTATGGCAACTCGATAAGGTCGGGACACTCCCACACGCCTCCGTGACAGCCATACTCCTCGCCAAAGCGGCTCTCGAAGTGCCACTCACGTAGGTTGGGTGACGAGTAGAACTCCATAGCATTACCGCACGCCAAAGGCATTATCCAACGCTCGGTAGGCTCGTGCCAAAAGACCTTCGGGTCACGGAAATCGACCTGCTCGCTCACCAAAACGGGGTTTTTCTCATATTTTGTGAATGTGCGACCATTGTCTAAGCTGTATGCTATGCTCTGCGACTGCTTGCGTCCCGCCGAGGTGTAGATAGCAATCATCGCATCCTTGCCGAAGCCCGCCGTGTTCTCTTTGTCAATCACGCAACTACCTGAGAATATTGCACCTATCTCGTCGGGATAGAGCGCTGTCGGCAGATGCTCCCACGTAACGAGGTCACGGCTCACGGCGTGTGCCCACGACATATTGCCCCAGCGTGAGCCTACGGGGTTGTATTGGTGGAAGAGGTGCCACTCGCCATTGTGATAGACCATACCGTTCGGGTCGTTCGCCCAGCCGATATGGGGTGTGTAGTGCAGCGTCTGACGATACTTTTGCTCGGGGTTGGGATTCTCGCCCACCTTGAACTCCTGCCACGCAACAAACTGCTTGTCAGCACCCTTTATCGTAATCTGCTCGGTTGCGGGCGTGAGGTATAACGGCATCCAATACTGCACACGCTCCTTTGCCAGGCGCACGTTAAGTGGCACGGTAATCTCTTGGCTTCCATCAACGGTTAGCTGCACCTCGCCTACGAGGTTGTCGATAGGAATCCATAGCGTCTGCTCCTTAGCCTTCGCAAGGCGAATCACGGCTGTGTTGTCGTCAGAAAACTCAATGGTAAACGGTGTGCCACAGGCTGTCAGCACGACAGCCACGAGCATAAGGCATAATCTCTTCATTTTACTCGGTTTTTATCTGATTAGTATTGCTCTCTCACGGGGCATCGTGCGACCTATCGGTAGCGTGATGCGTAGTATGTGGTCGGTGGTAATACCCTTACCATCCTTCTTTGCCGATATCCACTTCGGGGCGAGCTTCATCTCCTTGCGTATGCGGCTCAGCAGTCGGCGGTCGGTAGCCTCCAAGACCTCCTTTTCGGTCACCGTGCCATCGCCACTCACGGTGAATGACATAATAACACGTGCCACGCCATCAATCTCGTTCCACTTCACACGCTCGGCTATGTAACTGCTGTATTTCGCCTCCTCACCATCGACCTCGAAGCGTGCTGGTGTGTCGTAGCGCAGGGTGATGACCACAACGCCATTTGCCGCATCGTGACCATACTTCTCGATAACAGCCTCATCGACTGCCAACAGCTCGTTGCTCACAATGTCGGATGGGTCTATCTCCTTCACATCCTCCTCGCTCATACGCTCGCCGTTGACGATGTAGAGGGGAGGTGTATGTGTAAAAATTTGCGCCGAGAGGTTTTCAATGCTCATCAGCGCAAGTAGGGTAAATATCGCAATGCGTAGTTTTATCATAATGAGAATTTATAGTCAACACAAATTACGTGCGCCGCAACCTTCTTCAGCGACCACGAATTTAAATCGCCCGCTTCGTTTACGTGATTAAACCCTTTGCTGAAGTACGCTACCTTACGTGTGCGGTTAAGGTTTAGCATATAGTGAATATCCATCTTCTGCTTGTCGGTGATTTTCAGCTCACTACCCAATACAATTCGCACTCGGTTGATATAGTTGTCTCGCTCCAGAGGGTCTCGCAAGCAGTTCTCCACACGCTTCGGGGCGTTGAGCGTGGTATATACCTCCACGTATGTGTAGGGCTTCCAGCGTGAGGGATTCTTATATGCTGCCTTTAGGCGTGTGCGCAATGTTGTAAATGGGTTGGGTTCTACATATTTGTTGGTCTCATCGCTGCTAAACACCATACGCACCCTCTCGCGCAGTGACAACTCAAAGCGTCCTGCGGTCAGCTTCTCTGTTATGTCTATATTCCAGCGGTGCTTTGTTTCCCATTTTTTTTTGGGACCACCGTCCATCTCTCCTATCCACTCATTCTCCAAGG
>JAFNUH010000265.1 GCA_017384185.1 Alistipes sp. | reverse complement strand
CACATAGACTACACCATCAGCATCCACTGCATACGACACCGAGCAGAGGTAGTCATCACCCAAATCTGCAGTATCGGTGTAGTTTGCACGGCGAACAATATGGTCGGGCAATGTATCCCACTCCGCAAAACCATCGCCATAGAGCAATCCTCCACGAGATGTAGGGCGTCCCTGATACATAGCCTCAAAACGCATAGGGTCAAGACGGCGCTTTGCCTCCAAAAGCTCAACACTCTGACGCTCGCTCCACAACGCTTCGCCCGCCCGACGAGGGTCTATCTCGGTTGGCTGACCGCTCTTAATCGCCTCAAAATGAAGATGTAACCAACCGCCATCGGGCACTCTATCCACATCCGCCCACTCACGCAACTCAACGCAAGGCTCAAGGCGTGTGAGCATACCAATCAAATCCTCCTCGTGCCAACGGGTAAAGACAATTAATTCCTGCGAACTATTGTGCATACGAGTCCTTACAACCGAGGTGTACCACTCCCAACAATTCTCTCGTACGAGGGGTGAATTTGCCTCCATAGCATCCTTGTAGAGGTCATCCAAAATGAAGCAATCTACACGGTTTCCGGTCAACGACCCCTCACGACCAACCGAGAGCAAGCCACCCTCGCAATCGATAATCTCCACCTCATCCGAAGTGCGGATATATGGACCTTGACGCCCCGCCGACTTTATGCGTGTTTTAGAAAATATTTCGCCGTATTCAGAACTATCAATAATACGCTGTACACGGCGGTTAAACTTGCTGGCAAGTGCCGCCGAATAGGAGGCAATAGCTATACGCAAATCGGGATTCAAACCCAGCATATAGGTAGGCAATAACGTACTCGCTCCCACGCTTTTACCGTGTTGTGGCGGCATCGTAACGATTAGTTTACGTATCTTCCCACGGGCAAACATCTCGAGGACCTTATAATAGGTCGAATGAAACGTTTCAAGCTCCAAAAAGGGATATACATTTTTAGAAAAATCGGAAAAGTTTACACTATTACTCATCTCTTCATTTTTTGCAGTTTATGACTAATCAATATACTCACGTAGCTCGTTAAACGAGAAGTTGTTTACAACCTCCTCGCCATCAATAAATGTGTGGAACTCCCACCACACGGGCACAATGTCTTCTACCACAGAAAAAGCACCCTCGGGGTATTGCACCTCATCACGATAGATAACGGCAGAGAGCACCATACGACACTCCACACCCCAATACTCAAATTCCAGCACCCCCGAATAGTACCCTCGAGAGCCAATTTCATCCAAAAGTCGTGTAAGAACCTCACGATAAAGTTCAGGTAAAACGTTATACATAATTGAAAATGTTTAATTTTTGATTGTTTTTCGTTTGTTAATTAAAATAAATTGCTTAACTTTGTGATGCAAATATAATTCAGTTATTGAACTTTTGTACTAAAATTAAACAAAAATTTGTATAAAATTTTCTAATAGATAAAATATGGAAAGCAGGGTAAAACTAATACGCAAAGAGCTCAAGATGACACAAGAGCAATTAGCTCAACGACTTGGCATTGGTAAAGCCGCACTCTCGATGATTGAAACAGGCAAGTGCGGACTATCGACTCGCAATAGAAATATATTAGTTCAAGATTTGAACGTTAATCCCGATTGGCTTGACTTGGGCATCGGCAATATGTTCAACGCTGAACCCGACCTGATGGCTTTCCGTCATAGAACAGACAACTCTTTGCCGATGCAGAGTGTGCCCCTCTACTCAATCGAGGGAACGGCAGGTCTTGTACCTCTATTTAATGACCAGACATCGAACAAACCCATCAACTTTATCCATATCCCCAATCTGCCAAAGTGCGACGGTGCTATTTATGTATCGGGCGACTCGATGTACCCGCTATTAAAGAGTGGCGATATTGTTCTCTACAAGCAGCTACATAATATTGAGGATATCTTCTGGGGCGATATGTATCTGCTCTCAATCGACCTTGAGGGCGAGGAGTATATCGTTGTGAAGTATATACAGAAATCTGAGCGTGAGGGATATGTTAAGCTCGTCAGCCAAAACCCTCACCACGCCGACAAGGAGATAGAAATCAGCCGCATACGTGCCATAGCATTGGTTAAGGCGAGCATCCGTATGAACTCAATACGATAATGGCTGGCAAGAGTATTTACCATATCATAGCCATCGTGACGGCTGCGATATGGGGCACAACATTTATTTCGTCGAAGATTCTGCTTGAGCAAGGTCTCCAGCCTGCCGAGATAATGATTCTGCGCTTCGTGATAGCATACCTCTGTATGTTACCCTTTTGGCGTGGACGACTCTTTGCCGATAACTGGCGTGATGAGTTGCAGATGGTTGTATTAGGTATTACGGGCGGCTCGATGTATTTCCTATTGGAAAACACCGCCCTGCTATACACACAGGCTTCGAATGTTGCCATAATAATCGCATCAACACCGCTGCTAACTACGCTCGCCGTACACTTTATCTCACGACAGGAGAAAGCCGATAAACGACTATACGCCTGCTCGTTACTGTCGCTTGCAGGTGTTGCGCTGGTTGTGATGAATGGCGAATTTATCCTCAAACTCAACCCTATGGGTGACCTACTTACGCTGGGTGCAGCCATTATGTGGGTGATATACAGCATCGTGGTGTTACGTCTGGAGGGCAAATATCACTCTTTGATAATTACACGCAAGATATTCTTCTACGGCATCCTGACGCTTGCGCCCTACTTCCTCTTTAAGCCGTGGGGTACAACGTGGCAGATGATTGCGGAGTCTACGGTTATGGGTAATTTGCTCTTTTTAGGTGTAATAGCTTCGCTGATATGCTATTGGACGTGGAATATTGTTATAGAGAAGCTGGGCGCAATACACGCCACAAACTACCTATACATCAACCCCATCGTTGCGATGATTACTGCCTACATCATCCTACACGAGCGCATCACAGCACTCGCCATAGTCGGCACAACGCTTATTATGTTGGGAGTATATATGGCCGAAAGGAAAAAAAGTGCCACAAAAGGTGACAACGATAGGAATTAAAGTATATCTTTGTCAAATATTTAACGCATATAATTACTAAACTTAAATAATTCGTAATCGAATATTATGGAAAATCTTAATGCGAAAGAGTTAAAGGATGTTGTAATCCGTTTCTCTGGTGACTCAGGAGATGGTATGCAGCTCACAGGTACACTCTTCTCGAACACATCGGCTCTCGAAGGTAAGGGTATCTCTACCTTCCCCGACTACCCCGCCGAGATACGTGCGCCACAAGGTACGGTAGCGGGTGTATCAGGCTTTCAAGTACACATCGGTTCAGGCGAGGTGACAAACCCGGGCGACTTCTGCGATGCATTGGTTGCAATGAACCCCGCAGCGTTGAAGGCTAATCGCAAGTGGCTCAAGAAGGATGCTACGGTAATCATCGACGGCGACACCATCACCGAGGATAACCTCAAAAAGGCTGGCTTCGCAACACTCGACCCCATCGCTGAGTTGGGCTTGGAGGGCTACAACGTAGTTATTCCCGACATCACCACTATGACAAAGGCTGCTTTGGCAGATATGGGCTTGGATAACAAGTCGGTAGTAAAGTGTAAGAATATGTTTGCGCTCGGCATTTGCTTCTACATCTACAACCAGAGCGAGGAGTATGCAAAGCGCTATATCGACTCAAAGTTTGCAAAGAAGAACCCTGCCGTAGCCGAGGCTAACAAGCGTGCTATCGATGCAGGTTACAACTACGCAGCAAATACACATCAGTTTGCAAATACATATCGCATTGCCGAGGCTCCTAAGCAGAAGGGCACATACCGCTCAATCAACGGTAACGTTGCTACGGCGTGGGGATTCATCGCTGCGAGCGAGAAGTCGGGTCTGCCCCTCTTCTGTGGCTCATACCCCATCACTCCCGCAACTGTTATCCTGGAGGAGTTGGCAAAGCACAAGAACTTAGGCGTTAAGACCGTGCAGGCTGAGGATGAGATTGCAGGTATCTGCACATCTATCGGTGCAGCTTATGCAGGTAACTTCGCCGTAACAACAACATCAGGTCCTGGTCTTTCGCTCAAGAGCGAGGCTATGGGTTTGGCTGTGATGGCTGAGCTTCCGTTGGTTGTTGTTGATGTTCAGCGTGGTGGTCCCTCAACAGGTCTTCCCACAAAGACCGAACAGAGCGACTTGATGCAGGCATTGTATGGTCGCAACGGTGAGTGTCCGATGGTTGTTATCGCAGCATCATCGCCCAGCGACTGTTTCCACTACGCATTTATGGCATCGAAGATTGCTATGGAGCATATGACTCCCGTAATCCTCTTGACCGACGGCTTTATCGCTAACGGTTCTGAGCCTTGGCGTATCCCCTCAATGGCAGACTACCCCGCTATCTTCCCGCCCATCGTGAACGCTGTTGCCGAGGGTGAGGAGTTCAAGCCTTATGCTCGTGGTGAGAACTTGGCTCGTGGCTGGGCATTCCCCGGCAAGAAGGGCTTGGAGCACCGTATCGGCGGTTTGGAGAAGGACCACTTGCGTGGTACAATCTCATACGACCCTGCAAACCACCAGGAGATGACTCGCACACGTGCTGAGAAGGTGGCAAAGGTTGCTGACGAGTTGCCTACACCCGAGATTATGGGTGCTGCCGACGCCGACCTGTTGGTTATCGGCTGGGGCGGTACTAAGGGTCATTTGGAGGCTGCTGTACGTGACTTGCAGGAGGAGGGTAAGAGCGTTGCTCACCTCCACTTCAACTACCTCAACCCTATGCCTTACGGCGTAGAGGAGCTCCTGAAGGGTCACAAGCACCTTTTGGTATGCGAGCTTAACGAGGGTCAGTTTGCATCGTATATGCGTCAGATGTTCCAGAACTACACATTCGAGCAGTACAACAAGACCGAGGGTCAGCCCTTCACTATGGTTGAGCTGAAAGAGAAATTCAATTCATTACTATAAACTACTTTGGCTATGGCAGAATATAAATATACACCTGCGGATTTCAAGAGCGACCAGCAAGTTAAATGGTGTCCTGGCTGTGGCGACCACGCCATCTTAAATGCCGTACAGCGTGCTATGCCCGAAGTGGCTGATGCGTTGGACATTCCGCACAATAAGTTCACATTCGTTTCGGGTATCGGTTGCTCGTCACGATTCATCTACTATATGAAGACCTTTGGTTTCCACACTATCCACGGTCGTGCAAACGCTGTGGCTACGGGTATCAAGGTTGCTAACCCCGACCTCTCGGTATGGGTATGTTCGGGCGACGGTGACTCACTTGCTATCGGTGGTAACCACTTCATCCACGCAATCCGTCGTAACATCGACCTCAATATGATTCTCTTCAACAACGAGATTTATGGTCTTACGAAGGGTCAGTACTCACCCACTACAAAGTTGGGTAAGATTACAAAGACTTCACCCTATGGTACTATCGAGAAGCCATTTAACCCGGGTGAGTTGGTAATTGGTGCTAAGGGTACATTCTTCGCACGTACAATCGATGCAGAGGTGATGCTCACTAAGGATTGCTTGGTAGCAGCTGCAAAGCATAAGGGTATGGCAGTAGTAGAGGCGTTGGTAAACTGCGTTATCTTCAACGACAAGACTCACGCTGCATTTGCCGCAGATAAGGCTACACGTACCGAGAATACAATCACTTTGCGTCACGGCGAGAAGATGCTCTTCGGTAAGGACAACCAGAAGGGTCTTGTGTTCGAGAATATGCGCCTGAAGGTTGTAACCATCGGCGAGGATGGATATACTGAGGATGATGTGCTCACACACGACGCACACACCGAGGATACTACGCTTCACTCAATGTTGGCTGCAATGAAGTGGCCCGAGTACCCCGTAGCAGTGGGTGTTATTCGTGATGTTAAGGATGAGAACATCTACGACCAGCGTGTTGAGCAGCAGCTCGCTGAGGTTAAGGCATCATCGAAGATTACTTGTATGGATGACCTGCTCCGTTCGGGAGAGACCTGGGAGATTAAGTAATCTCATAAAATTGATTTAATAAAAAAGGCTGTCGAAATCGACAGCCTTTTTTCAATTATTATATACTATCTTAACTGCATTACCTCTTTGATACCTAATGTATCATACATCTGCTGAAGTTCCTGCTCATCACGGTCAGAGACAACCAACAGACGGTCACCGACGGCAAGCTCGGTATTTCCACGAGGCACAAAGTAATTGTCATTGCGTGAAATCATCACAACCAAAGTGTTGTCGGCAATATCAATATCACGCAGCGTACAGCCATTTTTAAGCATCGAATCGGTAACGACAATCTCCGAGAAGTTACTCTTAATCGAATCGGGAATACCAACCTTAAACAACGGCTCCTTCTCCTCGAAGGCAAGACCCAACCAGTTAGCCATAGCACTGACCGTTGTACCCTGCACCAGGAGAGAGATAAGCGTACCCATAAATACGACATTAAATATAAGTCGTCCGCCACCTACGCCCTCAACGATGGGATAAGTTGCAAATATAATAGGGACAGCACCTCGCAGACCAACCCACGATATGTATAGTCGAGCCTTTGCCGAGAATCGGCGGAAGGGCGCCAACGCCAAAAATACCGACACGGGGCGAGCCACAAGAATCATAAATGCTCCTACGGCGCCACCTAACAGCAATACTTCGGGCTTCAACAGCTCACGTGCATCGACCAAAAGACCAATTACGAGGAACATTACAATCTGCGCCAACCAAGTAAAACCATCAAAGAATGTAGTCAGGTTTCCTCGGTGTGCAATCTTGTGATTTCCAACAACTAAGCCCGTGATATACACCGCTAAATAACCATTACCCCAAACCAGCGTGGTGAACGAGAACGAGAAGAACACAAACGCAAGCAGCAGCACCGAATATAGCGAGGCGTTGTTCTTGATGTTGATGCGGTTTATAGCAAACACAGCCAAACGACCGATACCATAACCCAAAGCGCAACCGACCAACATCTGAACAACAAACTTCATAATACACTCGCCCCAGCCAGTGCCTATTCCTTCGTTCATCACCACCGATACCATAACTACCGTAAGCATATAAGCCATCGGGTCGTTACTACCACTCTCCAACTCCAGAAGCGGGCGCAGATTCTGCCTTAGACCCTGCTTTTTCGAGCGGAGAATTGAGAAAACCGACGCCGAGTCGGTAGATGCCATCGTGGATGCCAATAAAAGAGCCACGGGGAACGACAAAGCCAGACCAACCCATCCCGAGAAGAGATAGATAAACGTTCCACAAAGCAACGCTGTCATAGCTACACCCAAGGTAGCCAACACGACACCCGGTCCAAGGATAGGTTTAATCTCAGAGAATTTAGTATCCATACCTCCCGAAAAGAGGATGATACAAAGTGCCAGCATACCAATAAATTGGGTAAACTCAAACGACTCAAAGTTGATAAACTTTAGTCCAAAAATCATACCCACGCCCAAGAAGAGCAACAATGCTGGCGCACCAAAACGATATGCCACCTTACCTGCCACCACAGCAACGAAAAGCAGCATCGCCCAAACCAATAAAATATTCTCCATTAAAAATCTAAACCTTATCTTTATTACCTAAAAAAATTCGCTACCCGTGACTCGAATTATTACATTACAATCTTCAAATCGTCAACGGGTTGCAACTCAAGGTCGATATACTCAAAGACCTGCGCAGCACAAAACTTACTACGGGGAGATGAGTAGATAACAACCGTCACAGCCGAAACGCCATCTTCGGGAAGCGAGCGCAAGGTAGTAAAATCTCCCTTACGCACCAAATTCTTAACCTCTGAACTACGCTCTTTGACGAATTTAAGCTCCTCACGTTTCAAGAAGCAACCATCAATCACGTGCCAAGGGTTTGTGCTACCACCACTGAAACGAACGATGCTCACTATAAGACCTACGACAACAAACACCGCACCGAACAGAATAATAGCCGATTTAAGATTAGCATACTCAGCCTCGGCGGGGAGCATACTATTAAGCAAAAGCATAACTACTCCCGCCACCGTAACGAGCACGGGGATGGTCACAGGCTTGCGACAGGGACGTACAATCCCGTCAGGCAAGGCGTACAACGCCTCACGCATATCATAATTTTTCATCACTTTTTTCTTTACGAATAGACAATTGAGGGATTTTCCCTCGGTGGGTCAACGACCCGTTTTGGCTTATATGGTGCCATAACCATTTTAAGTGTGTGCAGCATCACAAATTTACTGCACACACTATATTTCCCAAATTTACATACCTCACCCACGCAACCATCACCGACGGTCACGGAGTGCATTTCCGTAAAATGTCTATTGGCTAAATACGAAGTCGGCACAACGCATAGAGGTAGTATGTTATGCGAAGCGACGACCTGAAGTGATTAAATTCAAAGATTCGTGTAACGTGTCCTGCGTGGCGGTCAGGGACTGCCTGCGAAATTGATTTGAGGTGCGACTCGACACGGCATCGCACCACGTTATTTGCTTGACTATTATTATTTTGCCCCAGCGTCTGAACGCTACGTGGCGTGCGCAACATATCGTTGTTGTACTCCAGACAACAGAGCTGTTCAGCCTTGTAGGCGTTATCTATACTACCCACCAACGAGTCTGCATCCTTGCATACACAATCCTCCTTGCCGAAGTTAAAATCCTCGACATTAGAGATTGCCACGTAGGCAACAAGGGTTAGGAGTATGTAGAATAGTCGCTTCACTACTGAGGAATAAACGTATATGTTATGGTTCCGCTATGGCGTGCAGGAGCCGTATTATCAATGTTAAACAGCGAAGCACGAGCAGCCTTGAGAGCCTCCTCACGCATCCGCTCATCACCGCCCGAAATTACTCGAGCCGAGATTACCTCACCACCCTGGTCCAGCACAACGGCAACCTCAACCTGACCTCCCGCCTCACACTTGTAGGCTGGAATAACCAAATCTCGCTTCGTACGTACAGGGTCCTTGAATGAGTAGCGCACCGTAACGCCACCCTTATACTTTGCATCCTGCCCCTTCGATGATTTATCGCTATCCGATGGTTTCGCACGCTCAGCGTCAAGGATTGACTGAGCCTCCGCCATACCAGCCTCGTAGGCTGCACGGTTGGCTGCCATACCAGCCGCAATATCTCGTGCCGACTCGTTTATCTCCGAGGTATTTGTACCTCTATCGTCACGCAAATTCTCGTTGAGCAAAGCGTCGTTCGACATACGGTTACGCACCGCCGACCAATCGATATCATCCTGCTGCTTAAGTTCTATTTCACGCTCCAAACGCTCCTTTTCAGCCTCCAACTCAGCCAATGTTTGCAGGTCAACATAGATACCCTGCATATGGGGACGAGAGCCGATGACAATCTTCGATGCAAAGAACGCAATGCCCAAAATAAGATAGACTATAACCATCATACTCAATCCTATACGATGGTCATAAGCCCACTCTCCAGCATCCTGCTTACGGTCGTCAAATGGAAGACGCATACGTGGTCGGCGAGGACGTGGAGGGCGCTGCGGAGAGGTGTTATCACCGTTTGCTACTCTTTTTGGCTCACTATTTGT
>JAFNUH010000264.1 GCA_017384185.1 Alistipes sp. | reverse complement strand
TCGTGACGACGAGAGCCACCTCAAAGCATTGAAGGACAACGAGATTGAATTCATCGACATGGTTTGCGTGAACCTCTATCCCTTCCGTCAGACAATCGCTAAGCCCGATGTAACTATGGAGGATGCTATCGAGAATATCGACATCGGTGGTCCCTCAATGTTGCGTTCTGCGGCAAAGAACTACAAGGATGTAACAGTTGTTTGCAACCCCGAGAACTACGCAAAGATTATCGAGGAGATTAAGGCAAATGGCAACACTACAGTTGAGACTCGTTTGCAGCTCTCTGCAGAGGCTTATACTCACACAGCTCAGTACGACTCAATGATTGCAACTTATATGCGTAAGGCTGCAGGTTTGAACGAGAAGTTGTTCTTGGAGTTTGACCTCGTACAGGGCTTGCGTTATGGCGAGAATCCCCACCAGGAGGCTAAGTTCTACGGCTCAGCCGAGGCTGGTTCATTCTCATTGGCTAACGCAAAGCAGCTCAACGGTAAGGAGCTTTCATACAACAACATTCAGGATGCTAACGCTGCATTGTGCATCGTACGTGAGTTCGACGAGCCTTTCTGCGTAGGTTTGAAGCATATGAATCCTTGTGGTGCAGCTATCGGCACAGACGTTTTGGATGCTTGGAACAAGGCATACGAGGCTGACAAGGTAAGTATCTTTGGTGGTATTGTAGCCGTAAACCGTGAGGTAACACGTGAGGCTGCTGAGGCTATGAAGCCTATCTTCTTGGAGATTATTATGGCTCCTTCATTCTCTGAGGGCGCTTTGGAGGTTCTCTCTACAAAGAAGAACTTGCGTTTGTTGCAGGTAGATATGACTAAGGATGAGAGCGTTGTAAACCAGTACGTAAGCGTAAACGGTGGCTTGCTCGTTCAGGATTTGGATAAGAAGACTGCGGAGGTTACTGCCGATATGTGCGTAACAGAGGCTAAGCCCACAGCAGAGCAGGTTACAGACCTTAACTTCGGCTGGAGAATCGTTAAGCACGTTAAGTCTAACGCTATCGTAGTTGTTAAGGACGGTCACACAGTAGGTGTTGGCGCAGGTCAGATGAACCGTGTAGGTTCTGCTGAGATTGCACTCAAGCAGGCACAGGCAGCTGGTTTCACCGAGGGTCTTGTATTGGCATCGGATGGTTTCTTCCCCTTCGATGATACTGTAACTTTGGCATCACAGTATGGTGTTACAGCTATCGTACAGCCTGGTGGTAGCGTACGTGATGAGGACTCTGTAAAGAAGGCTAACGAGTGCGGCATCGCTATGGTTTGCACAGGTATGCGTCACTTTAAGCACTAATAGAGATGAAGGTATTAGTAGTAGGTTCAGGCGGTCGTTGCCACGCTATTGTTGAGGCGTTGAGCAAGTCACCGCAGGTAGAGAAGATTTTTTGCGCTCCGGGTAATGCTGGTATCGCCGCATTGGCTGAGTGCGTAGCAATAAAGGAGACAGCAGTAGAGGAGCTCAAGGAGTTTGCTTTGGCGAACAACATCGAGCTTACCGTTGCAGGTCCTGAGGTGGCTCTTGAGGCTGGCATCGCAGATGTATTCAAGGCTAATGGCTTGCGTCTGTTTGGTCCTACCAAGTCGGCAGCTCGTATCGAGACAAGCAAGCAGTTCGCTAAGGACCTTATGCAGAAGTATGAGGTACCGACAGCTGCTTACGCTACATTCGAGGAGTTCGACGCAGCTATGGAGTACGTTAAGGCTGGCTCACTGCCCACAGTATTGAAGTACGACGGCTTGGCTGCTGGTAAGGGCGTTGTTATTGCTGAGACAATGGAGCAGGCTGAGGAGGCTTTGCGTGATATGCTTTTGGACGAGAAGTTCGGCAAGGGCAAGGTGGTTATCGAGGAGTACCTCGAGGGTCCCGAGTTCTCATTGTTGTGCTTCGTAAATGGCAAGGATGTATATCCTATGCCCGTAGCTCAGGACCACAAGCGTGCATACGATGGCGACAAGGGTCCCAACACAGGTGGTATGGGTGCTTACACCGAGCTTCCCTTCATCACCAAAGAGGATTTGGACTACGCTATGGAGAACATTATGCGTCGTACCGCTTCGGCTATGGTTGAGGAGGGTTGTCCGTTCTGTGGTGTGTTGTATGGTGGCTTGATGAAGACTCAGAATGGTATCAAGGTTATTGAGTTCAACGCTCGCTTTGGTGACCCCGAGACTGAGGTTATTCTGCCCCGTATGACCAGCGACATCTGCCAGGTATTCTGCGACGTTGCTGATGGCAAGCAGCCTACAATCACTTGGAACGAGATGGCTACACTCGGCATCGTTCTCGCATCGAAGGGCTATCCCGGCTCATACGAGAAGGGCTATGCTATCGAGGGTACAGAGGATGTTGACGGCTCAATCTACCATATGGGTACTGCGTTGAAGGATGGCAAGTATGTCACTTCGGGTGGTCGTGTGATGATTGTCGTATGCCAGGCTCCCACATTGCGTGAGGCTCAGCAGAAGGCAGCAGCAGAGGTAGCTAAGATTAAGTGCGACAACCTGTTCCACCGTACAGACATTGGCGACAAGGCATTCAAATATTAAAATTTAGACTTATGGCTTATATTATAAATGGTAAAGAGTTGGCTCTCTCGCTCAAGCAGGAGATGGCTGCCAATGTTGCCACATTCCCTGAGAAGTATGGTCGTGTGCCTCACCTCGTTGTTATCTTGGTAGGCGAGGATCCGGGTAGCGTATCATACGTTACAGGTAAGGCTAAGGCTTCAGAGGAGGTAGGTATCAAGAATACTACAATCCGCAAGGATGCCTCTATTACTGAGGAGGAGTTGCTCAACATCATCGACGAGTTGAACAACGATGATAGTGTTGATGGTATCTTGGTGCAGTTGCCCTTGCCTAAGCACATCGACTCTGACAAGGTTATCGCAGCTATTAGCGCAGAGAAGGATGTGGATGGTTTCCACCCTATGAATGTTGCTAACCTCTGGCTCAAGCAGCCCTGCACATTGCCCTGCACACCCAAAGGTATCATCAAGCTTTTGAAGCGTGCCAACGTGGAGATTGCAGGCAAGGATGTTGTGGTTATTGGTCGTAGTAACATCGTTGGCTTGCCCGTATCGAAGTTGCTTTTGAACGAGAACGCAACTGTAACTATCGCCCACAGCCGCACTAAGGATTTGGCAGAGGTTACACGCCGTGCTGACATCTTGGTCGTAGCTATCGGCCGTCCTAAGTTTGTCACAGCAGATATGGTTAAGGAGGGCGCAGTTGTTATCGACGTAGGTGTAAACCGTGACCCCGAGACTAAGAAGTTGTGTGGTGATGTTGACTTCGCCGCTATCGAGCCTAAGGTTTCGGCTATCACTCCCGTGCCGGGTGGTGTAGGTCCTATGACCATCACTTGCCTTATGGAGAATACTATCGAGTGCTTCGTGCGCAAGATGGAGAAGTAGGGTAGTATGATATAACTCGCAAAATAGCCGTCATTTATGGCGGCTATTTTTGTTTTGTGTTCAAGTATTTTTCAAAATAATTCACCTCTTTTGTAATTTTCCAGCTACTTTTTGCGACTAATAGGGCAAACAGAAACCAAAACAATGAAACCGCAAACAAAAGAAGAGCTTTTTACCGATGTGGTACACGCCCATCGTAACATCATCTACAAGGTGTGCTACATCTATGCACCAAAGGGGATGATT
>JAFNUH010000263.1 GCA_017384185.1 Alistipes sp. | reverse complement strand
TGCTCTTATAGAACTGCTCGCTACAACCTCGCTGACCGTGGTGCGCCATCTGCAGGTAGTCGCAGTTAAGGTCCTCGGCATACTCCGAAGCAAGCAACTTATCGCCCGCCTCAACGCCCAAATCGCCTAAAAACACAACAGATTTATGGTCATCCCAAACACGTATAACCATACTCGAATTGTTATATGTGTTCGCCATAATCTCGGGGTTACGGATAGCCAACACCTTGAAGTGTACACCATCAATCTCCCACTCCTGACCCAAGGCGCAATCTTCAACCTCAAAATCGGTTGCACCATCGAGCATCGAATAAAACTTACGTGTATTCTCAGCCGAGCCAGCCTCGCCATCAATCAAATTATCGGTATATCGTGAGTGATAAATCTTGCCTATCGTCAGACCTTGACGCTGCTCCATAAGCTCCATCATAGCATCGATATGGTCACCGTGCGGATGTGTTACAATCCAGGCATCGACCTTGTTGCCCAGACCCGCCAAAAAGCCTCGCAGATAATCTGCCTCGGGAGCCTTGCCTCCATCCATCGCTATGATATGACCATTGGCTGTACGGATAACATACGAGTTGCCGTGGTCGTCCGCCTGTGATGGGAGCTGCCACAGCGTAAAGGTACTCTTCTCGGCACAACTGCACAGCGCAAAAGCCGTCAAAAGCATTAGAAATAGGTTCTTCATAATATTAGGTTATCTTTTGGTTCGCATTTATTTATATCGCTTCATCGCCTTGTCCATCTCTCGCTTTGCGTCGTTCTCCTTGAGGTACTCACGCTTATCATATGCCTTGCGACCACGAGCCAAGCCGATAACAATCTTAGCAAATCCTCGCTCGTTAAGGAATAGTCTAAGACCTACAACCGTCAGACCTCTATCCTGCAACGAACGCTGCAACTTATTCAACTCCTTGCGGTTGAGCAGAAGTTTACGGTCACGCTTCGGAGCGTGATTATTACACGTACCCCAGCCATACTCGGCGATATTTACACCACGAATCCACAACTCACCCTGCTCGAAGTAGCAATAACAATCCGTCAACGACGCCTTGCCCAAACGAATCGACTTAATCTCCGTACCGACCAAGACCACGCCTGCCACAAACTCCTCCAAAATCTCATAATCGAAGGTTGCACGCTTGTTGCGAATATTTACATTTTTATAATCTGCCATACTCTAAAATATCTCTTCTACCTACCCGCTCCTCGTATTACCCACTTTAGCACAACGACCCTCTGTCGAAAACCTTTTGTGGCACTGTTTTTGTCCTTTTGCCTTACGGGTAGGACCGGATAAAGGTAACTAATTCTTTTATCTTTATGTTTTACACATCTTTCTGTTTATTTTCTGTTTGCACACGGTATGCGCAGTGATGCGTGTACGCCTCCGGCTCCTACCCTTTTTAGCCACAGAAAACAACAATTATAATATCAAGCGGTCGCTCTCACGGGCGAGTGTTCGCTTTACGGCATTCAAGCGATTGAGCATCATAACGCACTCCTCACTCTCCTCTTCGGTTAGTTCCCCGCTTGCCAGACGCTCCACCTGAGCATTAATCATACGCTCGACAATCTTCGAGCGGTAGAGCATAATAGCCTTCGGCACACCCGCTGCCAAAATCTCACTCTCGCTCTCGATATGCACCTCCTTCTGCTCCCATATACGGCTTGCAACGTAATTATCGTCCGAAGTCATAATATCGACAGCCATATTGCACACCTCAGGGTCAGGGTGGTTAACAAAGTATTGCGCTGGCACCTCTACACCTAATCCCAGGCGCGCCCACTGCTCACGGTAGGTTTGCAGGATGTTCTCGTATATGGGGTTTGTGAAGGTGATATTATCATCATCCAAGCTGCGGAAAATCTCATCGGCGATGTTTATCTCCACCACCTGACGAGCCTCCAAGAGCTCATAACTCTTATGCCCCGATTTAAGCAGGTACTTAACCAACTCATACTCCAAAGCATCGATACTACTACCCGCCGTCACCGAACGATTTACATCTACACTTACCGTCGCCTGCGACTGCTCCGCACGTATTTGCGACTGCTGACGGCGAACAAAATCCTCCATCTCCTTGTCACCCGCCTGCGAAGCACGACGACGTGCCACCTCGGCAATGAGTACACCCTCATCGACGTTCATCGTCTGAGCGCAATCCTTGATATATACCGAGCGCTGAATAGAGTCGGGAATCTGCGCTATCGAACGCACCATATCGCCAATAACCTCAGAGCGTTTAATGGGGTCTGCGCCCGCATCACGCAACAGCATCTTAGCCTTGAACGAGAGGAAATCCTCCTCCCTATCGTGGATATATGCACGCACCTCATCAGCCGAATGTGCTCGGGCAAACGAGTCGGGGTCGTGCTCGGGGGGAAGAGAGACAATACGCACGTTCATTCCCTCCTTGAGAATCATATCCACACCTCGCAGTGTAGCCTTAACACCCGC
>JAFNUH010000262.1 GCA_017384185.1 Alistipes sp. | reverse complement strand
TAGAGCGTGTGGAGGCAAAGCTCCCCTACCCCATGATTGTAAAGCCCGCTGACTCAGGCTCAAGTGTAGGCATCAAGGCAGTACACAACCGTGAGGAGTTGCTGGAGGCTGTCGAGAATGCCATCTCATACTCAAAGCGTATCATCGTGGAGAAGCTTGTGGAGAAACTCAAGGAGATTAACTGCTCGGTTCTGGGTAACTACTACGAGTGCGAGGCATCGGTATGCGAGGCTCCTATTCGTAGCGGCGAGATTCTCAGCTATGAGGATAAGTATCTCGGTGGCGGCGCAAAGGGCGGAGCGAAAGGTGGCGTGAAGGAGTCACGTGGTATGCACTCGACGGTGCGAGAGATTCCCGCCCGACTGCCCGAGGAGCAGACCAACTTTATCCGTCGCACGGCAGTAGAGACCTTCAAGGCGTTGAACTGCGACGGCGTATCACGCATCGACTTTATGATTGATGAGGCTACAAATATGATTTATGTTAACGAGATAAATACTATTCCCGGCTCTTTATCGTTCTATTTATGGGAGGCAACAGGTATCTCGTTTACACAGCTCACCGAGCGATTGATTGACATAGCGTTCCAGCGCAAGCGTGACTCTTCATTCAAAACTACGAGCTACAAGGAGAATATCTTTAACTACTCAATCTCTGGAGCCAAAGGCGCCAAAGGTGCTAAACGCTAAAGATTAGCTTTAGGGGCGAGGTTGGGAGGTCTCTCGCCAAATTAACGGAGTGCAAACAGTTAAAAAACAAGAGCTATGAAACGACTGGCAACAATTCTTTTGGGTCTTATGCTCACATCGTGCAGCATAGGCTACTACGACAGCGGTGTTCTCCTTGCAACCACTGCTAACATATCTGTGCAGCCGGCGTGGGGTCCTGCGGGATATGACTGCGCTCACTACTATTACTTCCCCGACTATAACTTCTACTACGACGTAAATCGTGCTCTGTTCTACTACCACCACGGTAATCGTTGGCTCTCGGCACGACAGCTGCCCTACCACTTAGGCTATCCGAGAGATTTGTACAAGTTCTATAAGGTGGTGCTGAACATCCGTGACCCGTGGAACTACAATCGTCGCCACATATCGGAGTACAGACACTTCAAGGGTATGCACAACCAGCCCGTGCTGCGAGACAGATACCCCAACCACTACCCGCATAACAACCACCGTCCGCCGCAGGTAACGCCTCAGCCCAAACCGCAGGTTAAGCCGCAGGCAAGACCGCAGGGCAGTGGCAATAGATACAACGGACAGAGTTCGCCCAACACGATACGTAACTCACGCAATAACAACACATCACGCAACAACGTGGCGACTCCGCCAAGTAGCACAGGGCGTGGCAACAGCAAGTTACAACAGTCGCAGCAGCGTCCCAGCACGCAGGGGCAGGGTTCACGCTCAAATGTAGGCACACAGAAGAGAACAAACTCTTCATCGGTGAATACATCTCGCTCAAATAGCTCTACAACCAGCAAGAGTAGCGAGAGTAAGACAACGACAAATAGAACGAACTCAACGAGTGGCTCACGCTCGACGGGTTCACGAGGAAGATAACAACAACTAAACAGAGATGATATGAAACGACTACTATTGATTTTAGCGGCGGTGTGCATCACCTCGCAGGCTTCGGCAGGACTTCTGCCCAAGTTTAGATTAGGCGTAAAGGCTGGTTTGGATTATCAGACAAACGACTTTAAGATTAACGACATCAAGAATCTCGATATTAAAAATAATAGCGGATGGTTTGCAGGTGTTCAGGGAGAGTTGAGCTGGGGTAATCTCGGTGTTCGTCCCGAGGTGATTTACTCGCAGAACTCGTTCGACGTAGGCGGAGATTTAGTTGATGCAAAACTCAAATTCAGCAAGGTTGATATTCCCCTTTTGGTGCAGTACAAACTGCTCGGGCTTCTCAACTTGCAGGTAGGTCCAACCTTCTGCGTGATGTCAAATGCAAGCGGTTCGGTTGATGGAATGAAGTGGAATATCGAGCGACCCACAATTGGCTATGCAGCAGGCGTCGAGGTGGAGATTTGGAAGTTCGGTATCTCGGCTCGCTACAACGGCTCATTCAAGGGTAGCGAGGTGTTGGGCTTCGAGGTTGACAAGAACAAGGTTAACACATTCCAGCTCGGTCTTGGATTCTACTTCTAATCGCATAGGAATAAAAAATAAAGGCTGCCCCAAAGGCAGCCTTTTTATTTTGCCAAAATACGGAGGAACAAATACTGCGTTAAAAACTAAATCCAAAAATTTGATCCGAATATTCCTCCCAACCATATGCATTTTTATAAACGTCTACCGACCCTATCGGCACATAAAACTTGCAATCTAGTTTTTCTAGTATTATTGGTGATTCTGTTGACACAATAGGAGGTATATCGGTTTTAAT
>JAFNUH010000261.1 GCA_017384185.1 Alistipes sp. | reverse complement strand
TGATTAATAATTAATAAAATTTGTGAATTATGGATTTTGTTTTCTTTCTGTTCGTCCCGTTTGCACACGGAACTAATTTGGGTTTTCTGCTTTATTTAAGTTTTTTATAAATTCTTTTTCTTGGCAACTTTCGTCGGTCGCCCCTGTTTGCATCGGATTAATCTCTTAATAATCAGCGCCGTACTGCGTTTTCAGTGGGTTGTGGACAGTCCATACACGCACGTACACACTATTATCAACCCCAAAGGTACGGCAAATTTTGTCAAAAAACAAATTTGTCGCAACAAAAAATCAAACGAAATGAGAAAAAACATCCCAACCGGATGCCATTTCGCAAATCGGGTATTTCAATATACTACCACTCAGGCGATTATCAGCGGGAAAGCATTTTTCGTTGATAGAAAACACTTTCTCGTAGGCAAAATGCCCGGGTATATATAATATATAGGTACTACTCAGCCGTCAAATAGACGTTGCGGAACTCCAAGGGACCGCCCTCGCTCTGCAAAGCGATGTAGCCAGAGGTGGTGTTGGTGGTGCACTCGTTCTGCAGGTTGCCGTTGATGTAAACGGTGATTTTTGTGCCCTTGCAGATGATTTCAGCCTCGTTCCACTCGCCCACGGGCTTCTCGAAGTCGCCATTGCGATCCTTCACGGGGAACTCGCCAACGCACTCGATGTCGGAAATCTTAGAGCCGCCGAGCATCACATAATCGCCAGCACGACCGCTACAAAGCTGACACTCAATAGCATTGGGCCAAATCTTGTCGCCATCCTGAACACGGTGGAAGATACCGCTATTAGTACCCTCGCCAATCCAGCGCCACTCGATATGAAGCTTGTAATCGCCATACTTCTCTGCTGTACGGAGGTAGCCAAAAGGCTGACCTGCAACGTGGATGTTGCCATCCTTGACGCTATACACCTCAGAAGCGGGGACGCCACTTGCGGGGTCAACAAAGCCAACCCAACCGGTGAGATCGGTGCCGTTGAAAAGTTCAGTCTTAGCGCTTCCGCACGAGGTGAGGAGGGTCGCTACAAAAAGGGCAGCAAACAAAATTCTTGCTTTCATAGTCGTTGTATGGTCTTTGCGTTAAAAATAGTTTAACAAAAATAGGTATTATTTCTAAAACGGCAATATTTTTTCGCACCTTTTTCTTTATATTTGCATTAATTTTAATTTTTAGACCCAAACTAAGATACTATGAAAAAGATTTTTGCACTTCTGATTGCCTTAGCCGTATGCAATACATCTTGGGCTTTTATTCGTGAAACAATCGCCGTGAAGAGTCAGGCGATGAATAAGGATGTTCCCGTAACTGTAATTCTTCCAAATGCTTATCACTCGATGGAGAATCTGCCTGTTGTTTATCTGTTGCACGGACACGGCGACAACAACACAGCGTGGGATGTTAAGGGTAACGCTGGTGTGTTGGCAGACCAGTATAACGTAATTTTGGTAATGCCCGACGGCGGTAAGAATAGCTGGTACTGGGATAGCCCCATTGACCCGACATATAACTACGAGACATTCGTTTCGATTGAACTTATCTCATACATTGACTCACACTACAAGACGAAGGCAGACCGTACGGCACGTGCCATCACTGGTCTATCGATGGGTGGCCACGGCGCAATGTATCTCGCCATTCGTCATCAGGAGTTGTTCGGCGCTGCTGGCTCAACATCTGGCGGCGTGGATATTCGTCCCTTCCCGAAGAATTGGGGTATGTCGTTGCGCCTCGGCACAATCGAGGAGAACCCCGAGAATTGGGAGAACTATACTGTAACCAATATGGTACATATGCTTAAGCCCAACGCTCTGAAAATGATAATCGACTGCGGTTCTGAGGATTTCTTCTTCAAAGTTAACTGCGAGTTCC
>JAFNUH010000260.1 GCA_017384185.1 Alistipes sp. | reverse complement strand
GGCTCGCCCATACCCATAAATACAAGGTTGGTGAGCTTATCACGCTCGGGAATCGAGAGTATCTGGTTTATAATCTCATTAGCAGAGAGTTGATGACGGAAACCCATACGTCCCGTAGCGCAGAACTTGCAACCCATCTTACATCCCGCCTGCGACGATACGCAGAGCGTCATACGCTCGCCATCGGGGATGAGTGCCGACTCTATATATTCGCCCTCGGAGGTGCGGAAGAGATACTTCTTCGTGCCGTCGCTCGACACCGAGACCTTGAGTGGTGCCGACAGTCCGAGCTCGCAACGCTCCTTTAGTCGCTCACGAGTAGCCTTCGAGAGATCGGTCATCGCATCAATATCCTCGACAAAGCGAGTGTAAAGCCAACGTGCAATCTGCTTGGGGGCGAAACGTGGCAACTCTAACTCCTCGGCCAGAGCCTTAATCTGGGCGAGTGAAGCTCCGTATAATGCTATTTTTTGGGTTTCTCTCATAACAATATTAAACATACCGACTACAAAAATACAAAAATTTTAAACATTTTTTCCGCACGAATTATGTTTTTTTAAGAATTTATATATATCTTTGCATAGTGTAGTGTGCGTGTGCGTATGCAGATGCTGCTAACATCAACGGGCTAAGATATTAAAAACTAAAAAATTAACTATAAATGGAGATTAAAAAATCACCAAAAGCAGATCTTGAAAATAAGAAGCTGCTTTTCTTGCTAGTTGGTCTTGCAATTGCCCTTGGTATTACAGGCCTCGCTTTTTCAATCAATTCTAAACCTGAGGCTGGCGAGTATAAGCCACCTAAGCGTGAAACAACCGAGATGGAGCAGATTGACCAGACTCGTCAGGATCAGCCAGAGACTCCACCAGAGCAGCAGAAGGCTCAGGCTCAGGTTGTAACAGACGTGCTTAACATCGTGTCTAACGATCAGAAGATCGAGACTAACATCGTCTTTACTGATGATGCTGACGACTTCGACGACTTCGATATCGTAATCGAGGAGAAGGAGGAGGAGATCGAGGAGGAGGAGATCTTCGTAAATGCCGAGGTGATGCCTACATTCCAGGGTGGTGACCTCTCTAAGTTCCGTAACTGGGTTATGGAGAACGTGAAGTATCCACAGATTGCTCTTGAGAATGGTATCCAGGGTAACGTGGTTGTATCGTTTGTCGTTGAGAAGGATGGTAAGATCTCTCGCATCAACGTACTCCAGTCTCCAGATAAGACCTTGACTGAGGCTACACTCGCAGTATTGGATAAGGCGAATAAGCTTAAGAATGGTTGGAAGCCTGGTAAGCAGCGTAACAAGCCAGTGCGTGTTACCTACACATTGCCTGTATCGTTCCGTATCCAGAACTAATAGGCTAAGGCTTTGATTTATGGGGCTGTCCAACTCAAAGGTTGCGACAGCCCCGTTTATATAACAGACATAAAAACGTGTAACCTCGCAGGGCTTCTGCCGATGAGTGTGTCGTCGGAGCTTTGCAAAAATCCCACCTATATATAATATAGATGAACGAGGAAATTCAGAAACCAAAAGGAAAGAGTAATGACTTAAATAATCCTACCAATAGTAATGTTGGTTCAGTACATAAACATAAGTTTGGTACACCACTTACTGCAGATGATTTAGCTGATGCAAGTTATTTAAGTAATATTGTTGTTGCTCCACACGCTACATATCAAGTTACAAATGTTAGCTGTAGTACAGTTGATGGTAAGATAGAATATCAAGTTGTCTTCACTATTACTGCAGAAGATGGTTCTAGTTCAACATTCACTCATTATATCACTGAAGAAGACTATATTACATATATTAATAGAGTTTATTTAGATGGTGGTATTATTGAAGATGAACCTCTTGGTGATGATGAGATTATTCCAGATGATTCATATATTTTTGAAGCTGAGTTTGAAAAAACTGAAGCTCCATCATATCGTTTTGAATATCCGTTATCATCATTCTATACATATGAAGGTTCACAATATTTCAAAGTACAATTCTATGATGAAGATGGTGGAGAAATTGATACACCTGCAGGTGTTAATATTACAGTAACTGAAGGGCTTGACTTTGAAATAGAGTTCTCATCTGATGCTGAATCAATGGATTATTACTTTGCGATGATATATGAACATAAAGTAGTATTTAACGATACAATTACAAATAGTTGGGAAGTTAAATTTGATACTATTCATATTAAGAAATTCAAGAGCAGAAACTCTTATTTAGATAACATCACATTCTTCTCAGAAAGTGTTACTGCAAGTATTCGTACAATGATTGATATTGATGAAATCTTATTAGATTCATATCAAAAAATGCTATCTG
>JAFNUH010000259.1 GCA_017384185.1 Alistipes sp. | reverse complement strand
AAATATCCTATCGCTCGACCCATTATATCAGACCACGACCACTCTTGTTAATCTTGCCCTGCTCGGTAAACGATGCAACAATCTTATCGAGGATACCGTTGATAAATGTGCTACTGCCGTGTGTAGAGTAGAACTTAGCAATCTCGATATACTCGTCAAGAGTAACCTTCACGGGAATTGAGGGGAATGTCACCAACTCAGCTACAGCCGTAGCCATAATAAGGTTATCCATAAAGGCGATACGCTCAACGTCCCAGTTGCGGGTATATTTCTCAATCTCCTCCTGGTAGTTGTCGAAGTTTACGGCTGCCTTTGCGAACAACTCACGAGCGAAGTCCAAATCCTCGATGCTCTTAAACTTGGGCAATACCTTCACATCGACGTGTGAGGGGCGTATATTCGAGAGTGTACGAGTGACCATTATCAGGGCAAAGCCCAAGTCGTCGTTCCATAAGATTGACATCTCATCCAAAACATTCTCCAATATCTCCGACTCCTCCAACTCACGAGTATAGAACTCCGTAACGAGAGCCAAATCCTCACGGAATGAGCGCTCCTGTGAAGCCATATACTTCTTGTAGTAGTCGCTCTGCTCCAACTGAGCAAATAAGGTCTTAATGAGTTCGGGATATTTAGCCCACGAGAGTTTGCGTGCCGCAAGGTAGTCGTTCACCGAGTCGCTCTGGGCGATTAGGCGAATAACGGCATTATCAACAAACTTGCGATTGGGATTGAGGTCTTCGTAGGTGGGTAACTGCTTTTTCTTAGCTGCCTCCTGACGCTGCTCGGCATAGTGAGCCATCTCAGCAACCAGAGACAACATAAGGAAATAGAGGTCGTAGGTCTTGTCGATAGACGTTACGAGCATCTTTTCTGAAGCCATCAATGAGTCGGCGTCCGACTTCATATGGGCATATAAGGCCTTAATGACCTTAATTCTGAGCATTCTTCTGCTAATCATATAAAATGAACCTTAAATCCGAGTGCAAAAATAGGAAAATGTTTCTCTATCTCAAAATCTTTCTGCCTAAGATGAAAATATTTTCTATATTTGCATTGATAACACCCCCTACATAACGAGATATTTATGCACAACGATTATATTATTGCCAACCATCGCCTGCGTGTCGTGGGTTCAGAGTCCGATTTAACAACATTGGGATTGGCGGCATTTACGCCTTTTGCGGTGGAGTATTCGGCGGATACGGAATGTGATGTGGAGATAAATTTGGCGTGCGAACTATCTTTCGATTCTCCGCTGCAGGAACTTACTCGTTTCGATTTTGCCGAGGGTGATGCCGAGTGCGTATTTTTTCGAACAGAGGATGAGTATCGTCTTTCGATTTCAAATAAAGATTCGCAACCTCATATTTTTTCGTGCAGACGAAATAATACGTCGAGTGTAAGAACAAATGCTGGAGCAACTACAGTTAACCCATCATTTCTGCGCTTCGGAATTTGGTTTATGGTAAATATAAATCTTGTGCAGAATCAATTTGCTGCTGTACACTCGTCGGCAATTATCTGTAAAGATGAGGTGGTGCTTTTCTTGGGTGAATCGGGTACGGGAAAGAGTACGCATACACGTTTGTGGCGTGAGAATATCGTGGGTGCGACGTTGCTAAACGATGATAGCCCCTTTATCGGTGTATGTGATGGCAAAGCCACAGCTTTTGGCTCACCGTGGAGTGGCAAGACGCCTTGTTATAAAAATGAGAGCTATCCCATTCGTGCTATTGTTCGTCTTTCGCAGGCTCCCCATAACGCTATGCGCCGACTGCGAGGTGTGCAGGCGATAGGTGCTTTGTTGCCGTCTCTGCCGCCAGCTTTCGCATTCGATGAGCGTCTGGAGGATTGTGTGATGGATGTTCTATCGGCTATCGTCGGGCGTGTTCCCGTCTATCATCTTGAGTGCCTGCCCGACGCTGCAGCAGCCGAGTTGTCTTATAGTACGATTTATTGCAATGGAGATAAAGAATAAGATATTCTTCGCTGAGGTGGAACGCCTTTTGACAGAGGATATTACAGCAACTATTTTGGTTAGAGGCAATAGTATGCGCCCTCTGTTGCGAGATGGTCGTGATAAGGTTGTGCTGAGACGTAGCCAGGAGAGTGATATAGCCATTGGCGAGATAATGCTGTTTCGCTATCGTGGAGATTGTATTATGCACCGAGTGGTTGAGATTGATTGTGATAAGGTGGTCTTTGCGGGTGATGGTAATTACAAGACGCAGGAGAAGGTTCGTAGAACGGATGTTATCGCACGAGTAGAAGCTGTGGTTAGACCATCGGGTAGGGTAGTTAAGTGTGATAGTCTGCGTTGGCGAACGATGTCCCGAGCGTGGTTGATTTTACCGAGAGAACTACGCCGAATAATTTTGGGAGTAATGCGACGAATAAATTAATAAAATATGGATATTAGAGTAGGACACGGATATGATGTACACGCCTTGGCGGAGGGGTTGCCTCTATTCTTGGGCGGTGTGAAGATTGAACATACAAAGGGTTGCGTTGCGCACTCTGATGGCGATGTGGCTATACACGCAATATGTGATGCATTGTTAGGAGCTTTGGCATTGGGCGATATTGGAAAATTGTTTCCCGACACGTCGGCTGAGTTTAAGGGTATTGATTCGAAGATTCTTCTGCGTCGAGTGTGCGATGTGGTCGAGCAGGAGGGGTACTCTATCTCTAACGTAGATTGTACAATAGCAATGCAACGACCAAAGTTGCGCCCCCATATTGATACTATGCGTGCAACGCTTGCTGAGGTTATGGGCTTGTCGGTTGACAGAGTGTCGGTCAAGGCGACAACAACCGAGCGTCTCGGATTTGAGGGACGTGAGGAGGGTGTATCGACTCACGCAGTAGTGTTGCTGATAAAGCACGTATAAAAGGTAATTTCTGCGTTACTCTTCTCCTCGCAACCTCACATACGCTTTGTATGCTACGGTTTCTCGGAGTGCGAAAGCCTTGAAATTCCTCTTTTATACGCACTTTATATTGATGATAAAAAGCGTGTCTATCGAATTAGACACGCTTTTACTTTACTCCTCATACGGCGACTGCCAGAACAATTTATCGTCGCAAATACGCAAATGGTGCCAATTAATTGAATTTGTTTTGGCATTAATCATATCGTAGGGCATAAGCGCAATGTAGCGATATGTCTGTCCCTCGATAACTGTTTCGTGGTTAAATCGAGCCTGCTCCATACACTCTATGTAGTAGAGGTTCTTTGCCATATAGTGGTCCAAGTAATACTCCTTTGTCTGCTTAGACTTGTGATTCCAATTTGCGTAGTCGTTAATCTGCAACGGCTCATCGTTTCGCAGACGCTCACGCACCTCAGCAATAGAGAGCATAGTGCCATTCTCGTCCATAACATAGGCATCAAACGTTGGGTCAACCCACAACCATTTGTCAAGCGTGTTGCTATAAACGGTGGTTATCACGTGGCAGTCGCTAACATAATCCTTAGGCAAGCAGGTTACAAAGCGAGCCTTGAAACCCATAGCAAGATACACCTCAGTAAGCATCTGCGCCATCATACGGCAGTTTACGCCACGATTCTCCTTCTTGCAAAGCTCTATCATAGCGATGGTGTTTTTCACTTCGGGATTGTAAGAATTACCGTCGTGAGGTACTACCTCGTGTACCCAATGTAGCAGATTCTTAATCTTAGAAATCTCATCGCCAGCACCAGCCACGCTATCTAACTTAAATTGCTCACGAATCTTTACCAAGTCGGGGTCGTTGGGCGATGCGTAGCGGAACTTTACTTCTCCAGGAACTAAGCCACTGTAATATTGTCCTGCATCCTTTAGCTTCTGCTTGTAATCGCCCCACTTTGTCAGTCGCTCCATACACGCCTTGAACTGCGGCTCGTTGCGGATAGGGTCGAGGTCGCTGTCTTTGTTGATGTTCGAAAGGCGAATCTCCTCGCTGTCGATTACACGGTTTGTGTAGTACTCAAAGGTCTTTAATGCACCACGCTTATCGCCCGCCAATGAGCGCCAACAAGCCAAGTTGTAGTAGAAGTTACCGCTGAGGTCTGTATCCCAGAAGTGCTCTTTCTTCACAGAGTCAGGTAGTGACATAAATACCTTGTGGTACTTCTCCTGATTTGCAACCAACTTCTTCCACTCCTCTTTTTCGTAGAGTTGGTCAGCCTCCTCATCAAGACGGTCGAGCTGCTGACGCCATTCGGGAGTTTGTGCCGATGCACTAATGAATGCCATTACGGCAAGGGTAAGTAGTAAAATCTTTTTCATAATTGTAATAGTTTTCGTTTTACGATGCAAATTTATATAAATTACATTTATTAATCAAAATTAAAACATAGTTTTTTTTTATAATACACTTTTGTGCATCGAGCGTTTCGGCTGCTCGTGCATATATAATACGATTAACTTGCGCAAACGTAACAAAAAAACTGTATAACAAGGCTCTTTCGGCATCTGGCTTGTTCTCGAATTGCTCATTTACGCTCGGTAAACTGCGCTTTCTCGCTCTGCGACCAGCTTCGAAATAGCTCTTGTTATACAATTTCTCAAAATATGAGGGTGCTAACTTTCGAGTTAGACACCCTCTATAAATATTAGGTGCGGACTACCTCTTTTCTCGCATACGTTCGCCAATCGAGCCGACGTATCGCATAGTGCCTTTTGGGCTTTCAACATTTAGCACCGAACGCCCCGTAATTGTAGATATATCCAACGAAAAACTATACTCCACGCCATCATCTTTTGCCAAAAAGGATATGCTCCACTGCGTGAGATACTTTACGGCGGTGTAGTTGCCTATGTGTTCGGTGTCGAAATTGAGCATCGACATCTGTTGTGCCATACCATACTCTGTCGGTAGATGTACCTCCAAATCTACGGGGCTGATGTAGGCGTAGAAGTAGTTGGCATACACTTGTCGTATCTCGCCTCCAGGCACAGCCTGCATCAAAGTGGGGTAGAAGGCAAAGGCTCGGGTGGCGATGAGTGAGTCAATCTTGAAAGCGTAATCATCCGCACGCTTTGTTCGTCGTTCGGTGCGTGTCATACGACTCTCAATCGTGACGTTCTCGTTTATTGTGTCACGCACGCCTGCGGCTGGCTGCAGCGCAGGGACGATGGTTGCCGCAGGTATAGAATCTTTTTGAAGAGTTACACTCTGGTTTTGTGCTACGCAGGCCGATAGTGTAAGTAGCAACATTATGGAAAGGAGAGATATACGTTTCATAGCTAATATATTTGTGTGATTGTACCCATATACTCTACGGGGTTGTACCACGTGTTGTTGATTGTGAGCGTAGCGCCACCGTGCGAATATATATCCAATACGAAGCTATACTCCATCGATGCATAGAGATAGGTGTTGAACGTTACCTTCCATCCGTAATCGGTCTGCTGAGTTACATAGTCGTTAAGCGAGGGCGAGCCGGTGTTTAACAGAGTGTAACGGTATGGCGGAACGATGCCCGTATAGTAGGGGAGGCATATATCCATCGAGCCACGCCACACAGTGAGTGTGTAGTTGGGGTTTGACAAGAGTTTCATCATACCCGCAGGTTGCAGCTGGACGGATTGGGGATTGAACTCGAAGTTGTGAGAGAGGACGATGGAGTCTATAAGTTTAGCATCTTCAGCCAATCGTTTGGCACGACGTTCGGCACGCTCCTCGTGTGTAGTACTACGTAGGTGAGATTCATATGTTTGCGCAGCCGCCTCTTGAACATACGGCCCGCAGAAGGTGCACATAAGTGTGCAGGCGATGGTGTAAAAAAGTCGTTTCATAGCATTAACGGTTTATGCCTGAAACGACTTCAAATTTCATTCCTAAATACCCATACGGCGCAGAAATTCTCCCGTGGCGCTCTCTGCGGAGTTGGCTATATCTTT
>JAFNUH010000258.1 GCA_017384185.1 Alistipes sp. | reverse complement strand
CCAACCAATTTGTAATCCTCGCCACGACCCTCGGTTACGGGAACATCCAAATCAGCTGCACCCATATGGTCGTCGTGGAAGTGTGAGAGCATAAAGTAATCAACGTTTACTCCGTGAGGATTTACACGCTCGATATAGCGTGCTACCCACTCGCCACCACGGCGTGAGAGGTCGGGTTTGGGGTCGGTCATAGGTACGGTAGCCTGATGGTCGCCCGCATCTACAAGCATTGATGTTGCATCGGGGAAGATGTAGAAGTTAGCCTCGCCACGACCTGTGTAGATGTGGTGAATATCCAACTCGCCGCTCTTCCATCCACGATAGGGCTCGCCCACCTTGTCGGTCGGGCTGCAAGAGAGCAGGAATAAACAAGATAAAAGTGTAAGGTTTCTCATAATTATTATGGTTATTAGTTGTTAGTATTCAGTTGATTTTTAACGAAGGCTGTGAGTTCCTCAATTGTCGGGTCAAAAGCCAATATTTTACCATCTGCATCGAATAGTATGCGACGACCTGCGGCATTACCACAACCGTATAATGACCATATATTTGCACGGTCATCCAGTTCTATAAGTTGTGGCCAAGTGTAACCGTCTTTTTTTATAGCCTTTTCCATCGCATCTTTTGATTTTGATTCACGAGCTACTCCAATAATCATAAATCCTTTATCCTTGTATTGCTCGTATAGAGGAATCATCTCCATTGATGCCTGACGACAAGGCGCACACCACGATGCCCACAAATCAAGCATAACAAGTTTTGCATCACTTACCATATCCGATAGACGGTGCATATTTCCTTCTAAATCGGGAGCCTCAAAATCTGTGTAGTGGGAGCCAACTTGCAAACCCAAACCGCCAATCTGACGATGACAAAATTGTGTCATTGGGTTTTCTGGGTATTTATTAGCGTATGTGTTGTTGAATATGCTAATAAATTCTGGTTCGGGTAGATTATATTTCATCAGGCTTGCCAATATTGCAAGTTTGGCAATAGTTGGCTCACCACCTATGATTTCGAGCAGGGCTGCTTTGCGTTTTTGTGAATATTGTTTACGTTCCGCAAGCATCTCGGGAGTGTATGTCTGCTCTTCTGTCATTGATTGCATACGCTCAATTAGCTCTTTCTGCTTTTTTGAATCATTTTCAATAGATTCAATTTGCGAAATCAAATTGGTGTACTCTTCGGTGTAGCTACGACCTTCGCTCTTGAGCTTTTCTCTAACTTCGTTTGTTGCGATTTGTAAATCACGGAGTTTTAGTTTGTGTGAATGATATTCTGCTGTTTCTCCTGTTGATTCAATACTTGTTTTATTAAAATCACTTATAGGGTACAAATTCATTACGATAGGACTATTTCCTGCAACAAAATCAATGGCTTGCCAATGTCCGTTTTGACGTTCATCTTCAAACACGAGTTCACAATATTGAGGTTTGTCCAAATAGATGTCACAAGAGAATTTGCCATTACGAATCTTGATTTTTTGGTATGGTTGTGACGATAGTGCAATGCCACCATCAACTCCAACATAAAGCAATAGTTTGTCGGATTCAGGGCGGTCGTGAACAATGCCTTCAATGTGACAATGTATGTTTGCGTTATTTTGATTACTTGAACAAGCGCAGAGTAATAGTGAAAACAATAAAGTAGTGATAAGTTTCATCATATATAAGTTTTAATTATTTAACAAATGTAGTAAAAATATCGCTCTTTTTTGCCTGTGAAATGATAAATATTAAAAAATAATATTATCTTTGCAGAAAGATAGTAGCAAACATATGACAAATCGTTGTAACATATCGTTTTTCTTGTCTGTAATGCACCTTATGCCTATGTGCGGGATGCGAATGTGCCGTTAGGCACGTTTGTTACTGTGGGTGGTCACGAACTACCCGTGTCGGAGGCACAAAATCTTGAATTTTATTTATAAATATCTTTTCGGCAACATCTGTGTCGAATATAAAATAATACCGATTTATGTCAGAGAATAAATTGCGTTTTGAGACAAAGCAGATTCACGGCGGCTATCACGTTGATGCGACAGGCTCACGTGGTGTGGCTATCTACCCTACGGCTGCATATCACTTTAAGAGCTGCGACTATGCTGCCCGCTTGTTTGAGTTGAGCGAGGGCGGTAACATATATACACGTTTGCATAACCCTACAACGGCAGCATACGAGGAGCGTATTGCTGCACTTTATAACGGCGTTGGTGCATTGGCATTGGCGTCTGGTATGTCTGCAATTTTGATTACGGTGACGGCTCTTGCCGAGGCTGGAGACAATATCGTGGCTTCGCCCTACCTCTATGGTGGTACATACAATCAGTTCCGTATATCTCTTCGCAAGTTGGGCATCGACTGCCGTATTGCAAAGAGTGAGCGTGTGGAGGATTTTGAGGCGTTGGTCGATGAGAAGACCAAGATGATTTACGTCGAGAGTATGGGTAACCCTACGTGCCACGTGCCCGATTTGCAGGCTTTGGGTGAGCTGGCAAAGAGTAAGGATGTGCCGTTTGTCGTTGATAACACATTCGGTGCGGCAGGTTTCCTCTGTAATCCTTTCGATTGGGGCGCAAATATCGTTGTGGACTCGGCTACAAAGTGGATTAACGGTCACGGCACGGCTATGGGCGGAATAATCGTTGATGGCGGTAATTATAACTGGGCAAACGGAAAGTTCCCACAGATTGATGGTCCCTCGGAGGGCTATCACGGATTGAATCTTTATGAGGCATTTGGTAATGCTGCATTCATCGTAAAGTGTCGTGTGGATGGTTTGCGTGACTTTGGATGCTGTCCCTCGTCGTTTGACTCATATTTGATGATGATTGGTCTGGAGACCCTCTCGTTGCGTGTAAAGCATCAGGTGGAGTCAACGTGGAAGTTGGCGGAGTATTGCCGTAACCACCCCAAGGTGGAGCGTGTTAGCTTCGTAGGTTTTGAGGATCACCCTGGATGTGAGAATGCGAAGAAGTATTATCGCTATGGCTCATCGGGCGTTTTTGCCATCGAGTTGAAGGGTTCGTTGGATAGCACCGTGCGTTTTGTTGAGTCGTTGAAGCTGGCAGCCAATATGACTATGATTGGCGACTCTATCACGGTTGTAACTCACCCCGCATCTACCACTCACAAGCAACTTAGTGAGGCTGATTTGAAGGCGGCAGGCGTTACGCCTACCCTTCTGCGTATCTCGCTCGGTTTGGAGAATGTAGAGGATATTATTGAGGATTTTGAGCAGGCATTTGCAAAGGCTGAATAATGGCACAATTTTATAGATACGATAAACCTTTTGAGTTGGAGTGCGGTGTGGCGTTGCCCTCGCTGACGATTGCTTATGATACGTTTGGAGAGCTGAACGCAGAGCGTAGCAACGTTATATGGGTGTGTCACGCATTGACGGCCAACTCTGATGTTGCCGATTGGTGGCCACACACCGTCGAGGAGGGTTGTTTTCTTGACCCTGCAAAGTATTTCACTGTGTGTGCAAACTTTCTCGGCTCACACTATGGCACCACGGGTCCACTCTCTGTAAACCCAGCGACTGGCGAGCCGTGGTATGGTGACTTCCCGAAGGTTACGGTGCGAGATATGGTGCGTGCGCATCAACTCCTTGCCGAGCATTTGGGTATTAGCCGTGTGAAGTTGCTTATTGGCAGCTCGATTGGAGGTTTTCAGTGTCTGGAGTGGAGCATTATGCAACCCGATTTTGCGGAGCGTGCGGCATTTATTGCCACCACACCTCGCACCAAGCCGTGGGCATCGGCATTTAATGAGTCGCAGCGTATGGCTATCGAGTGTGACCCCACCTATGGCGAGCGTTCTTCCGAGGCAGGTTTAGCGGGTATGGCTACGGCACGCAGTATTGCACTGATGAGCTATCGTGGCGGTATGGCTTACGATAAGACACAGGAGGATGCAAACCCCGACGAGGTTGGCTTCGAGCGCCGTGTATTGTCTTACCAGCGTTATCAGGGTGAGAAGTTGCGCCGCCGATTCAACGCCTACTCATACTATCGCCTTTCGCAGGCGGTTGATTCTCACAACTTGGGTCGTGGTCGTGGCAAGGTGGAGGATGTGCTGAAACAAATCAAAGCAAAGAGCCTTGTGGTGGCTATCACATCCGATATATTGTTCCCGCCGTCGGATCATACTATTATGGTGGAGAATATTCCCAACGTGGAGTACCATCTGATAGATTCGGATTTTGGTCACGACGGCTTCTTGGTTGAGCATAAACAGTTGAATGATATTATTTTGAATTTCCTGAAGGAGTAAACGAAAAATAGATATAATTATGAATGGAAAGAAACTAAACATTGGTCTTTTCGGTTTTGGTACCGTAGGTAGCGGACTCTACGATGTTTTGAAGCGTATCGGCTCGAAGAATGTAGAGATTAAGCGTGTGTGCGTGCGTGACTTGAACAAGGATCGTGGTGTAAATGTAGAGTTTACGAATAATGCTGACGATATTTTCAACGACCCCGATATTAACTTTATCGTTGAGTTGATTGACGATGCCGATGCTGCATACGACATCGTGAAGCGTGCCCTGAAGATGGAGCTTCCCGTTGTGTCGGGTAACAAGAAGATGTTGGCGCACCATATCGAGGAGCTTATCGAGTTGCAGGCTCGCTACAATGTGGCTCTGTTGTACGATGCTTCGGCGTGTGGTAGTATTCCCGTTATCCGTAACCTTGAGGAGTATTACGATAACGACTTGCTCACTTCGGTTAAGGGTATCTTGAATGGCTCGTCAAACTTCATCCTCTCGAAGATTTTTAACGAGAAGATGTCATATACCGACGCCTTGAAGTTGGCGCAGGATTTGGGCTTTGCCGAGAGCAACCCCACGCTCGATATTGACGGCTGGGATTCGCTCTTTAAGTTGATTATCATCACCGTTCACGCCTTCGGTTTGTATGTTCCTCCTAAGGAGATTTTCACTTACGGAATCTCGAATATGAACGACGATGATATCCGTTTTGCGAACGAGAAGGAGCGCCGCTTTAAGCTTGTGGCACACGTCGAGAAGGTGAATGATAATAAGT
>JAFNUH010000257.1 GCA_017384185.1 Alistipes sp. | reverse complement strand
TTGATAGCACCCTCAGCAGCAGCGAATGACTCGTGACCAGCCAAGAATGCGAAGCACTGAGTCTCCTCGCGCAACAAACGTGCAGCCAAGTTACCGTGGCCGATACCTACCTTACGGTCGTCAGCAACAGAGCCAGCGATACAGAATGCCTGCAAGCCCTCACCGATAGCCTCGGCAGCGTCAGCAGCGTTTGTGCAGCCCTTCTTGATAGCGATAGCAGCACCTACTACGTAAGCCCACTTTGCATTCTCGAAGCAGATGGGTTGTGTCTCCTCACACATCTTGTAAGGGTCGATACCCTTTGCATCGCAGATAGCCTTTGCCTCCTCGATGCTATTAATTCCGTACTGTGCGAGCACCTCGTTGATGTGGTCGATTCGGCGCTCGTAACTCTCAAATAAATTTGCCATATCTTATTTTCTCTTTTTTCGATTATACAATGTGGTTTACTCCTGACGGGGGTCAATATACTTAACAGCATCCTTGAAACGGCCGTAAGAACCCTTAGCCTTCTCCAATGCCTCTGCGGGCTCGATACCCTTCTTGATGAACTCCATCATCTTGCCAAGGTGAACGAACTCGTAGCCGATAACCTCGTCGTTAGCATCCAAAGCCATACGAGTACAATAACCCTCGGCCATCTCCAAATAACGAGTACCCTTTGCTACAGTACCGAACATTGTACCAACCTGTGAGCGAAGACCCTTACCCAAATCCTCAAGACCTGCACCGATAGGAAGACCGCCCTCAGAGAAAGCTGACTGTGTACGACCGTAAACAATCTGCTTGAACAACTCGCGCATAGCGGTGTTGATAGCGTCACATACGAGGTCAGTATTCAAAGCCTCAAGGATAGTCTTGCCGGGAAGAATCTCAGAAGCCATAGCTGCTGAGTGAGTCATACCTGAGCAACCGATTGTCTCAACCAAAGCCTCCTGGATGATACCCTCCTTAACGTTGAGAGTAAGCTTGCAGGCACCCTGCTGAGGAGCACACCAACCCACACCGTGTGTAAGGCCTGAAATGTCCTTAATCTCCTTAGCTACAACCCACTTTCCCTCCTGAGGGATGGGAGCCGATGCGTGGTTGGCACCCTTTTTAACGCAGCACATCTGCTGCACTTCGTGTGAATAAATCATAATTTAGAAGAGTTTATTTGTTACTATAACAGTCTTTCTGTTCAACTCATAGTTTGCCGAGGATTAGCCGGCGCACAAAAATCCAACGCAAATATAACAAGATTTTCTGTCAATAACAATCAATGACCAATAATTTATTATCGAATAATTCAAAATATTGTCACATCGAGCTGTGCGACCAGAGACTGCAGGGCGAAAGGTGAAAAAATAGAGTTTTTTTAGTTTTTAGGCTTGAGAGATGTCCAATAAATATTATATTTGCATAATAATTCCTAACGATTATGGATTTTATACCCTTTTCATTCATCGATTTAATCGATATAGTGCTCGTTGCGCTATTTATGTTCGGTATTTACCGTATGTCTCGAGGCACCAATGCCCCTTATATTTTTACGGGAATTATCGTCATATACTTCGTATGGGTGGTGGTGCGAGCCTTGAATATGGAGCTCCTGCAGGCTATCTTGGGACAGTTGGTGAGTGTGGGAGTTATTGCACTTATAATCCTGTTCCAGCCCGAGATACGTAACTTCCTGCAAGCTATCGGTCGCCGACAGGGAGCATTTAAGTTTATCAATAACATCTTTAACAATCGTAACGACAATGAGTCTTCGTTGCAGCCAATTATTACCGCCTGCTCGGAGATGTCGGCAACAAAGACGGGAGCTTTGATTGTCATTGCCCAGCGTAGCGACCTGGCAGATATTGTTGAGGGAGGTATTAAACTTGATGCCAAGATGACAGTGCCCTTGCTGGAGAATATATTCTTTAAGAATGCGCCTCTGCACGATGGTGCTGTGGTGGTGATGGGAGGTCGTGTCGTGGCTGCAAAATGTATCTTGCCCGTTACGCAGTCGCCCGTGCCTAAGTCGTATGGAACACGTCACCGTGCTGCAATTGGTATTACCGAGACGTCTGATGCTGTGGTTGTAGTTGTCTCGGAGGAGACGGGCGGAATATCTGTCGCATTTGGTGGTACTATCGAACGCAATATCGCACCGCAGAATTTGGCGCAGACAATATCGAAGCACTTTATAAAGAGTGATGCGAAGAAGCGTAGACCTAAATAAACAAAAGGTTGTCCTAATGGACAACCTTTTGTTATAACTCGTATATATACGGCGTATATTGCGCCATCTTTTCTGCCCTCTCTTTCTGTGCAAATATTCCGAAAACGGTCGAGCCGCTACCCGACATCGAGGCGTATGTAGCTCCTGCATCGAGCAACATCTGCTTAATCTCGTCAATTACAGGGTGCGCTGCAAATACAGACCTCTCAAAATCATTCTTTACGCTCCCTTGCCACTTCTCTATCGGTTCGGCTAAGCGCTCCACGAGCGAACGCTCTGGGATGCGAGGCGTAACACCTGCGTATGCCTCACGTGTAGATACATTCTCATCGGGCTTTATCAGCACTAACCAATATCCGTCAAGACGAAGCTCTATGGGGGTCATTATCTCGCCACGTCCCTCGCACAACTGCGGCGTGTTGCGAACAAAAAATGCCGTGTCACTACCCAGTTCTGCGGCGAGCGAGATGAGTGTCTGTTCATCAAGATTGAGTGAAAATATCTCGTTCAGGGCGAGAATTACCACCGTACCATCTGCCGAGCCGCCACCCAAGCCTGCACCGAAAGGTATTCGTTTGTCGAGCGTGATGCTCGCCTCGCCAATGCCATAGCGTTGTTTCATCAGGCGTAGAGCCTTCATACAGATATTCTGTTCGGGGTTGCAGTCAACCTCTAAGCCAACAATCGTAAGTGATGATTTGTCGGCTGCCACCACCTCCACCTCGTCGTACAAGCCCTTGACGGGCACCATCACCGTCGAGAGGTCGTGATAACCATCCTCTCGGCGGCGCAGAACGTCAAGACCAATATTTATCTTGCAGTTTGCTCTAATCTTCATCTTTCGGGTCTATTTATTTCACTTAAAAGCTCCTGAGCTGCAGCGAGTAGGGTGGGGCGCAGACGTTCGATGCGTGTCTGCCAATCATCCACCGTGCCGTCACATCCATCGCTCACGACCTTTACCATATATATCTTGGGCATTGCCACGCCACGTTGCGAAGCGTAAAAACGGATTGCTCGCACGATGGCATACGACTCCATATCCATACAGTCGTATGGCTCAATGAGTCGGCGCAACGATTCCGAAGTGTCGGCACCGATAAAGTTATCTGACGATGCAATAGAGCAACCCTCATCGCCCGTCTCGATAATCTCCGGCTCAGAGTAGAATACTGACTGCGGGTCAATATAAACATCACCCTGCGCCACGCACTTAGGGCGCAGAACGGTTGCGAAGGGGTGGCGGAACGAGCCGCAGGTGCCGATGTTGATGATGGTATCGTAATCACCCTCTTGCAGTGCCGTGAGCGTAGCCTCAAAGGAGAGAAGCTTACCCATACCAGTCATCCTTACATCGCACTGCTTGGACAGGATGGCTACGTTTTCGGCGCCCAGCTCAGCCTCAAGGGCTACGAGTATAAGCGTTTTGTTACTTTTCATTCTATGTATGATTTACACAAAGATACAAACTGTGGTCAAGAGTTGCAATCTTTTTCCTCTATTTTGACTCTATTCTGCTGCGACGGATAGAATCTCTCGCACCTGATTACGATATTTGCGGGAGATGGGAAGCTCCGTATCGGCTACGTAGAGTGATACCATCGTTAGCTTTGCGACGTAGAGACGATTTACAAGATATGCACGATGAATACGGATGAAATTTCCATTGTCGAGTATCGATGACCACTGCGTGATGGAGGTCTTTGTGCGGTGGCTCTCGCCCGATGTAGTGTGAATCCACACCTCCGAGTCGTTGCTCTCGACGTAAGTTATATCATCCATCATAACGCTCACTCGCCTGCGGTCGGAGATGAAATCAATCTCCTGCGGTGTCTGCTTGGCTTGTTGTGAAAGTTTGTGTTCGAGCCAAATTTGCGGCAGAGCCACGGCGAGGAGCAGCAACGAAATAAATATCGGGTTTACGAGAATATCGGGTATAAGATTTGTTGAATAGGTCAAAGTTGAGATATTGGCAATAAGCAGCAAGAGGATTGTAAGAATTATTGCACCTGCGAGGATAAACACCACGTCACGCACACCCTCCCAACGATTGGTGAAGCGAACTTGCGGAAGCATAAGTCGCAAGCATAGCAACGCCGGCAGAAATAACGATGCCATAAACAACGCCTGCGAGAAACGATAGTCGAAGCTGACAAAAATCAGCGCCAGCACAACCATCGCCACGCACCAGTAGGCTACAATGTATAAATATCTCTTCATAGTCTTAATTTTCTAC
>JAFNUH010000256.1 GCA_017384185.1 Alistipes sp. | reverse complement strand
TCGTTGGGTAATCGCAAGAAGTTCTTCATTGCATTTGCTTTGGCGTGCAACGTAAAACTCTTGATTTTCGATGAACCGACAAATGGTCTTGACATCTTGGGCAAAAAGGTCTTTCGTCAGTTGTTGGCGGCAGAGATTAACGATGAGCGTACTATCATCGTATCTACCCACCTTGTAAGCGACTTAGAGAGCCTTATTTCTGATGTTATCGTCATCAAAGACCACAACATCGTCCTCAATGCCGACGTGAACACCATCTCCGAGCGTTTAGAGTTTGGCAATGCAAACGCCATCACCACTCCCATCTACAAAGATGGTCTGCGAGCTATTGGCAAGGGTGATGGAGAGCCTACGAATGTAGATTTGGAGATGTTGTATCTCGCCCTACACGACAACTCAGTAAATCAACAGATTATCGACCTCGTGTCGGGAAAGGAGGAGTTATGTTAGCACTTAAAAGATTTTTACAAGAGTATTGGCAACTCATAAAACTGCACCTGATTCGCAATAAACGAGCATTATTTTTCACAATTGCGGCATATGTTATTACGTGCATTTTATGCTATAGGAATAGTGATTATATATATGCAAATAGAGAGTTAGTGGTAGTCGCAATAATCTGCCTTTCGGCTATCTATACACTTTTTGTTTCGATGAATGACTACTATCAACACCGCAGAGTCTATTCAGCACAACTACTGCCCGCATCACACAAAGCTAAGTTCTTGTCTGAGATTACTATTTCATTGGTAATAATTCCGCTGGTATTATCTGCAATTTCTACCGTAATTGACCTTGGTGTGTTCTTAAAAGTTGATAACGAAGTCTATGATTGCCCGTTGAAGTTGTGGAACTGGGGCTATGCTAATTGGTTAGTTATACCTGCTACAACTTATATATTAATAGCCGCCAACAGCGTTGCTACGTTAATGAAGACACAACGATGCTGGGAAATAGTCCCTATGCTTGTCATATCATTCTTAGCACTATTGATAATGGATAAGATTGGCTTAATGGATAACTACCCTGGTGTAGATTGTTATTTCCGCCCCATACGCAATATCAATAAATCAAGTTACACCTCAGTAGTAGTACACAGTGCGTGGGCTGGTCCGTATGTCACACTTTGGGCTACAAGAATATGGCTATGGGCGCTTCCAATAGCACTATATGTTTGGGCATATTTTAGATTTAAAGAGTGGAGTTCACGATGAAGATAAACGATACAGCCCCCGTTTTCCTGCAAATCAAGAGTTGGATTGAGGACCATATCCTACGTGGAGATTGGTCGGCAGGAGTGCAACTCCCATCAGTCAGGGAGCTTGCCGTAGAGTTTGGCGTAAACCCTAACACCGTTGCCCGCACCTACGAGCGATTGACGCTCGACGGAACAGTGACCAGCGTACGTGGTGTAGGTTATTTCGTTGCCGAGCAGGCATACGACAATATCATTGCTCGCCGTCGCAAGGAGTTTTACGATAGTGCCCTACCCTCATTTGTTGAGCAGATGCATCTGTTGGGTATAACGCCCGAGGAGATTACAAAACTTTATAACGCAAAGAAAAATGAAAACATCAAATAAAATAGCCGTCGCAGTAGCCATAATATTTATGGTCTTACCAGCGATTTCGTATACCATAAACCTTGTGCGCATCTACAACAACGACATAAATTGGGATGAGATGGCACATCATATGGCTGGTCGTTCGATAAAGGTTTTAGAGTTGATGGACGAACATACGGCACAAATAAAAGACATCTACCGCACAAAACATACCTACGATTTTCAAAAAATTCATACCAATATGCACTTAGGTACTGTCCCCGAAGTGTTTGAGATGGTGGGTGATACATTGAAGGTGAAGATGCCTAACAATGGGTTTAATGCCGAAGGTCCTGAAATCAGGGAGAGCTTCTTTAACCTCAACGGTTTGGAGTATATAATCCGCAACGGCAAGAAGTATGCTATAAATATCACAGGATTAGATAAGCACGGCACAGAAATATATACGTGGGAGGAGGTTGTAGAGTAACCTTACGACGTAAACTTTCTTATTTGAGATTATAATACAAGGGTACTGACCTATGCGGTTAGTACCCTTATTTATATTATTGGCGACAAACAAAAAGCACGAATTTCGAAGGCAAGCCAGATGCCGAAAGAGCCTTGTTAGCTCATCCACACCAAGGAATTGTATAACAAGAGCTATTTTGAAGCTGGTCGCAGACCGAGAAAGCGCAGTTTACCGAGCGTAAATGAGCATTTCGAGGTCAAGCCAGATGCCAAAAAGCCTTGTTAGACAATTTCTTATTTACCGGCGCTTGCCTTTAGTCCACGAATCACCGCCGAACTAAACCCTGCGTGCTCCATCTCGTTAAGACCCTTGATGGTTATTCCGCCCGCAGTTGTAACCTTGTCAATCTCCAGCTCGGGGTGAGTATTATTTTGTAATAATAGCTCAGCAGCACCTTTGAGTGTTGCGGCAACAATGCGTGTAGCCTGAGCTGCAGGGCAACCCAACTCTACCCCACCCTCGGCTGCCGCACGAATATAACGCAAAGCAAAGGCGATACCGCACGATGCCAATATCATACCTACCTCCAGCATCTTCTCGCCAACGAGCATAGTCTCGCCCATCTTGCTAAAGATACTCATTACCGCATCTGTCTGCTCCTGCGTAGCACCATCTGCCGCAACAAAGGTCATACTCTCGCCAACACTGATGGCTGTATTAGGAATCACACGAAACAAAGCTGGCTGAGACTTGCTCTGTGACACCCACTCACGCAACTGCGCAAATGAAGTATCGGCAACAACCGACACCAACATCTTCTCGGGTGAATCAAACGCACCCAAAATCTGTTTTATCACACCCTCGGCAAGCCACGGCTTCACAGCGACGATAACCATATCAGCACCCTTGGCAGCCGTGAGGTTATCCGTAGTTGTTGAGATTATCTCATAGCGTGATCTCAACGCATCAAGTTTTCCAACCGATGGATTTGCACAAACAATCTCTCCCGCCTTATACTCTCCACTTGCAGCCAAGCCACAAGCTATTGCGCCGCCCATATTTCCTGCTCCGATGATAGCTATTTTCATTGTCATTTGTTTTATAGAACAAAACAAAGTTACAAAAAATAATGCCGCTCGACAAATCAAGCGGCATTACATTTATATATAAAGTATATATTACTTCATCTCAACCAAAGCCTTACCTGTCATCTCTGCAGGCTGCTCCAAGCCCATCAACTTCAAAACAGTGGGAGCAACGTCAGCCAAGATACCATCCTCAACCTTTGCCACACGGTCAGAAACAACTACGATGGGCACGGGGTTCAAAGAGTGAGC
>JAFNUH010000255.1 GCA_017384185.1 Alistipes sp. | reverse complement strand
TATGTTGGGTTTCATGGGTACCGTTGTTGGTATGATCGGTGCGTTCGACCAGATTCAGGCTGCTGGTGATATCTCTCCTACTATCGTAGCAGGTGGTATTAAGGTTGCGTTGTTGACTACTTTGATGGGTCTTATCGCTGCGGTTATTCTCCAGTTGTTCTACAACTACGTAGTATCTAAGATTGACGCTTTGGTTAACACTATGGAGGATGCTTCAATCACTTTGGTTGACATTTTGAGCGCATACAAGAAGTAATTAAGACCTTAAAAAGATTTTACACAATGGGAAAATTGATTAAATATCTATCACCCATCCTAATTGCTATCGCTGTGGCTTTGGTTGCTTGGTGTGTATTCACTACACCCGAGGATGCAACCGTAGAGAACGCTACTGCAGTAGGTAGTATGCTTATGTGGGGCTATGCTATCGCAGGAGCAGCTATCGTTATCGCAGTATTGGCAGCAATTTGGGATATGATTCAGAAGCCCGATGGAATCAAGGGTACTATTTTTGCGGGTGTAGCAATCGTTGCAATCATCGCAGGTGCTTACTTCATCGCTAACGGTCACGACTATCAGATTCTCGATATTGGTAACCAGACTAACTTCGAGCGTTTTGACACAGTTATCGCTGATGCAAGTATCTTGGTAGCATACGTAGCAGGTGCTGGTGCAATCCTCTCTGCTATCTATTCAGCAATTTCTGACGCTTTAAAATAAGGAGGTAGATAATGGGAAATGCAAGAAAAACTCCGGAAGTTCGCGCTGACTCTCAGGCGGATATTGCGTTCTTGTTGCTCATCTTCTTCCTCGTTGCAACTACAATGAACTCAGATAAGGGTTTGTCACGTGTGCTTCCGCCACTGCCCCCTGAGGATGTTAAGGTAGAGGATGCTAAGGTTAAGGAGCGCAACGTATTGTTGGTGTTCGTTAACGCAGCAGGTCAGTTGATGGCTGGTGATGAGTCAATGGATATCCGTGGCTTGAAGGATAAGGCTAAGGAGTTCATCCTTAACCCTATGGACGACGAGAATCTTCCTGAGAAGAAAGATACTGAGATCGACTTGCCCGATGGCTCTAAGTGGACTTATCCCGTCAGCGAGGGTGTTATCTCTCTGCAGACTACCCGTGATACAAGCTATGAGGTTTACATCATGGTTCAGAACGAGCTTTCTCGTGCTTTCAACGAGGTTCGTGATCAGGTAGCTATGCAGAAGTTCGGTAGCCTCTTCTCTGAGCTTACAGAGGACCAGCGCAGTGCAATTACAAAGGCAGTGCCTCAGAAGATTTCAGAGGCTGAGCCTCGTAAGGGTATTAAGAAGTAACGTATTAAAGACAAGGAAAAGTTATGGCAGTAATGAAAAAATCGGGTGACAAGAAAGAGGTCCCCGCAATCTCAACCGCTTCTCTTCCCGACGTTATCTTTATGATCTTGTTCTTCTTCATGGTGTCAACCACTATGCGAGAGCAGGAGTTGCTGGTACGTTACAAGTTGCCCTCTGCAACTGAGGTTCAGAAGTTGGAGAAGAAGAGTTTGGTAAGTTACGTAAACATCGGTGTACCTGTATCTCATATGCAGGCTAAGTATGGTACGGCTCCCCGAATTCAGTTGAACGACTCATTTAAGACAGCTAAGGATATCGGTGATTTTATCGGTGCAGAGCGTGATCAGCTTAACGAGGCTGACCGTGCACAGATGACTGTCAGCATCAAGGCTGACCAGTACACCAAGATGGGTATTATCACAGACGTTAAGCAGGAGCTTCGTCGTGCTAACGCCTTGAAGATCTCTTATGCAGCTATTGAGGGTGAGGCTTATTAATAGCCACATCTAAGCTAAATAATTAAGGCTTCCACATTTGTGGAGGCCTTTTTTGTGTTATTTATTTTCTGTGCATCTTGCGTAATCGTATTAAAGATTCGCAGATGCTTTTTTTATTGTCTTACAATGTTTTGCGCCCTTTTGTTTGATTGCTATACGGTAAATAGATGTTAAAATGTGATTTACAGCAAATTATCGGTATAAATACAAGAAAATAATGAATTATTTGCAATATTATATGTAATTTTGAATACTCCGATGCAGGAATTATTTAATCTTATATCTATACATTATGAAAACAACGGAAAATAGTCTGCCGACTATTGTAAAGTATGTCGAGTCAAACTATGCGGGCATACACTTGCTGAAACTCAATCGCTGTGCCATAGGTTACGTAACTCGTGGCACGAAGTACATCTACTACGGCGATTCACGTCACACAATCTCCAAGGGCGATGTATTTTATATGGGTGTCGGCAACCACTATGTCGAGGAGGTTATGGAGGATGGGCGTTCTTTCGAGGAGATTGTCGCCTATTACACTCCCGAGCAGTTACAACGCATATTGCTCTACCTCAATATGAGTTACTCGATAAATATCACTAATTCGCATCAGTGCGAACGTTGTCGCAGACTGAATCACGTTGCTTTGCCTGCTGGGAGTGCTATGCGTAGCTTCTTCACGCACGCTGGAAGTTACCTTCACGATGACAATTTTATGCACGACGAGACTGCCGAGAATATCAAGATGACGGAGTTGATATACCTTATAATCTCGCAGACGGATGGTTGCCTGAAGAGTAAGGTGCTGAATAATGTTGATTCGGCACGTGATAATTTTGAGCAGATTATCTACTCACATATATTTAGTGATGTATCTATTGAGTGTTTGGCGGAGAAGAGCAACCGTTCGCTCACCTCGTTCAAGAAGGAGTTTAAGCGCCATTTCTTTATGCCGCCACATCGTTGGTTTATTCAGCAACGATTGATGCAGTCGAGGTTGCTACTAATCTCTACCTCGAAGTCAATCTCTGAGATTGGCATCGAGTGTACCTTCCCCAATACTTCGCATTTTATAAAACTTTTCAAAAAGCAATATGGCACTACACCTGCCATCTACCGTAGCACACACTCTAATGGATTGCTCACAGGTATGCCCAGTGGCTCATCTTCAATGCAGAGAGGGTATGCGGCTGATGATGTGAGGGTGGAGAGTATAGCCTTGTAAAAGGGAGTTGGTTAAAAATTTTAAAAATAACGAGTACCCCTTTGCTATTTTTATAACAAAAAGGAGGTGTTTGTTTTGCAAATGAGAAAAATTATCCTATCTTTGTAATAGCAATGTGGGGTGACCCACTATTCTCATTAACCTAACTAACCTAACACGGTGGTGAATTTGTTGCCAGACAAAATCACCACTTTTTTTGTTTCGGGTGGGGTGTGTGAATTACTTTTATGAAATGCGGGTGAGGATTAGAATGGGTAGCCTACGCCGAAGTTCAGCGCCGTGTTCTTCCACTTGAAGTTGTGAATCCATCGCTCGCCAGCTGGCTCATTGGGGCTATGCAGACGAATACCCCAGTCAAGGCGCAGTATGACAAACTTAATATCTACTCTCATACCCAATCCCGTGTTAAGACCCAGCTGCTTGTAGAATCTGTCAAATTTAAATATGCCATCCTCGGGCACTTCGCCCTTGTCACGATTGAGATACCATACGTTACCTAAGTCGAGGAATGTAGCACCATTAATCATATCCCAGATGGGGAAGCGGAACTCTAAGTTAGCCTCCAAACGCATATCACCCATCTGCACGGGGAAGGGTGTATTCTGTGCGGGTGTGCTACCTGGTCCGAGCGTACGGGGTGTCCAGCCTCGCATACTGTTGCTACCGCCGACGTAGAATAGGCGGTCGAAGGGCAGAGCCGTAGAGTTGCCGTAGGGTAGTCCCACGCCGGCGAACAGACGACCTGCAATGGCAGTCTTGGGACCGAGAACAATCTTACGGCTTGCGCTGATGTCGCCACGCACGTACTGCGAGTAACGTACGCCGAGGATGTTGTAATACCCCTCGTCAGTCTTCTTCGAGAATGCACGCTCAAAGAGGTTGAGCAGGTTACCCGACGACTCGAAGTTGATATGCATCAGTGTGGCGTTGCCGCCTACGTGTTTGTTCTGGTTGTTGTATGTGTACGATGCCGAGAGACCCACGATAGCCTGCGTGAGATAACTTTGGCGCAGATACTCATTTTGTAGTGAGTTGAAAAAATCCTCGTTTATGTAGCTAACGTTAATCCAGTTAAGGTCTATGGGGCGCAGCTGGTAGCTGTAACGACCATTCATACTACGCCACGAGTATGTCCACGTTGCACGTGAGAGGTCACGACGATAGTAGGGGCGGTCCTGATAGTTGTACGACACCTCAACCTTTGTGCGTGGCATATTGATGTTGCGAGTCGATAGGCGGAAGGGTAGGATAAATCGTGGGAACGACAATCCTACGGCAAAGCCCAACTCGTTTGCCCGACGCTTGCTGGCGTGGGGTGCCTTCATATACTCGTATCCAAATGTCACTGAGGTGTTCAGCGTCTCCACACCACGGAAGAGGTTGCGATTCTGATAACCAACCGTTGCGCTCAATCCGTAGAAACTCGACGTAGTGCTTCCCTCCAGCTCCACGTTGAAGCCCTGCTTGAGCGTGGGCGATGCGAGGATGTAACAACGCAGATAACCCTCCTCAATATCCTCAAACTTCTTGGGCGAGTATGCCGTGCGACCGCCACCGGCGTAGTTCACCACCAACGTGTCGTTCTGCCCACGAGGTATCTCCTCGAATGTTATGCGGGCATTCTTGAAGTAGCCGAGCGACATAATTTCGTTGTACGTGCGGTCCACCTCCGATGCGTTGTAAGTGGTGTTGGGCGACATAGGTATTGCCGAGTGGAGTACGGCAGGACGTACATTCGGCTTGCCGTTCGATATTATATTCAGACCCTTATAGTAGGTGGTGTCGAGCATCGTGCGTTGGCTCACGTCACGATTTACTGCGGGGTTGTAGTCCGAGATTACGTTTATCTCGCTTATGCGATATATGCGGTTGTTCTCGCTTATAGCCTCGCCACGCTCGTTGTAACCCGTAATGTTGCGGCGCACAATCATTCGTATGCCCACCTTGCGGTCACCACCCAGCGTATCGACACGATACTCAATGTTATTTACCGAGAAGTTGTAGTAACCACGGTTGTTGAGATATGCCGATATGCGCTCTCGCTCCTTGTCCAGCGCCGTGATGTCGAAAATGTTACCCACCTTCAGCAGCGACTGCGCTGTGTCGGACTCAATCACGGGTGCAATATCTCTATCACGGAAGTCATACGATATGCTCTTTATGCGGTACGGCTCGCCCTGATGCGTGCGGTAGGTGACGTATGCTCGCTTCGGGCGGCGTGTGGTATCTACCTCGTACTCGACGCTCGACGAGTAGTAACCACGTGAGTTCATATATGTCTTTAGATTCTGCGCACTCTTGTGCGTGAGCGACATATCGAGCAAGACGGGCTCCTCGCCCACCTTGCGCTTGAGGTTGTTCCACCAATTCTCCTTCTCGGGATTTGCCAAATTGTATGCCCAGACGTAGAAGTTTGTGCCCAGGAAGTGCTTGTTGGGCGTCTGTCGAACATACTCCTCGAGTGAGAGCGAGCCTATACGT
>JAFNUH010000035.1 GCA_017384185.1 Alistipes sp. | reverse complement strand
TATGGTATTGTCGATGGAGGTCGCACGGCTGTTATGGAGATGTCGGCGGCGAGTGGTCTTCCGCTGCTTAAAGTCGAGGAGCGAAATCCGCTCAAAACTACGACGTATGGCACGGGCGAGATGATTGTCGATGCTCTGAAGCGTGGTTGTCGCAACTTCCTGGTCGGCATTGGTGGTAGTGCAACCAACGATGCGGGCGTGGGTATGTTGCGTGCTTTGGGATTCCGATTTTTAGATGCCGAGGGGCGAGAGCTTGTCGGTGGCGGAGAGATTCTGGAGCGAATAGTAACCATTGACGATAGCGGTGTGCTCAATGAGCTTAAAGAGGTGACCTTTACCGTAGCCTGCGACGTGACAAATCCTCTCTATGGTACCGCAGGTGCCGCCTATGTCTTTGCTCCGCAGAAGGGTGCTGATGCGGCGATGGTGGAGCGCTTGGATGTGGGCTTGAGAAACTTTGCCGAGGTTGTGAAGCGTTATAATGGCGAACGTATTGCCGCACTTCCGGGTGCAGGAGCTGCTGGTGGCTTGGGCGGAGGCTTTAAGGCTCTGCTTGGCGCACGTCTTGAGCGAGGTATAGAGATGGTGCTCACGGCTATGCAATTCGATAAGATTATCGAGGGTAGCGACCTTGTCGTAACGGGCGAGGGTCGTCTGGATAGGCAGACGGTTATGGGCAAGGCTCCGAGCGGGGTGTTGCGTATGGCTCGAAAGATGAATATCCCCTGCGTGGCTATTGGCGGTGCTGTGGAGATGTGTGATGAGTTGGCGAAGAGCGATTTTGTTGCTATGCTGCCTATACTCTCGGCGCCAATGTCTTTGGAGCGAGCTATGGAGGCGGATGTTGCTAAGGCTAACGTGGAGCGTACGGCTATGCAGATAGCCCGATTGTTAAAGATGAATATATGATTTTACTATGAATAGTGCATTTGGAGCAATTATAGGTCTTTTGTTGGCGATAGTGCTGATTATCCGCCGTTTTTCGCCCGTTTACAGCCTTTTGCTGGGCGCAATCGTTGGTGGTCTGTTGGGCGGTATGGGGCTTGACGGAACGGTTGCCAATATGATTTCGGGCGTGAAGGATATTACACCCGCTATCGTGAGAATCATCGCCGCAGGTGTATTGTCAGGAGTACTCATCAAAACGGGTGCGGCGGCATCTATCTCCCATACGATTATCAATCGCCTTGGCGACAGGCATCTTTACCTTGCGTTGGCTCTCTCGACAATGTTGTTGACTGCAGTTGGCGTATTTATCGACGTGGCAGTAATTACGGTTGCCCCCATTGCGATAATTATCTCACAGCGATTGGGTATTAATAAGTTTGGTATGCTGCTGGCGATGGTAGGCGGAGGAAAGTGCGGAAATATTATCTCGCCCAATCCTAATACGATTATCGCAGCCGAGAACTTTGGCGCACCTCTCTCTTCGGTGATGTTGGCAAATGTTGCTTCGGCAATCATCGGATTGATTATTACCGTATACGTTATTCTTCCCCTGCTCTCACGCCGTGATAAGCGTCAGGCGAGCGACACGGGCGAGGTGAGTGTTAATGATGAGTCGTTGCCTTCATTCTGGGCGAGCATTTCGGGACCGGTTGTGGTTATGGCTCTGTTGATGTTGCGACCCATTGCAGGTATAGCTATCGACCCGCTGATTGCCCTGCCCGTTGGTGGTATTGTGGGAATCTTGGCAACACGTCAGTGGCGCCGAACAGCAGAGAGTATTAGCTACGGTCTGGAGAAGATGTCGGTAGTTGCGGTGTTGCTGGTCAGCACGGGCGCTATTGCTGGAATTATCAAGGCATCGACCCTGACCGATATGCTTATCTCTGTATTGGGCAGTGGCGAGTCTGCAAAGGTGTTGCTGGCTCCGCTGTCGGGTGCTATAATGTCGGCGGCAACTGCCTCTACAACGGCGGGCGCTACCATCGCCTCGGCTTCATTCTCGGAGGCTATCTTGGCGTCGGGCGTCTCGGCTGTGTGGGGTGCTGCACTTGTAAATGTGGGTGCTACGGTGCTCGATCATCTGCCTCACGGCTCGTTCTTCCACGCTACGGGTGGCTCTGTGGAGATGGGTATCAAAGAGCGTTTGAAGCTCATTCCCTACGAATCGTTGGTGGGCTTGGTGCTTACCATCTGCTCGGTAGTGACATATCTTATAGTAGGATAAGTTTTTCTTATAGGTTTTGTTTGTTGCGAATCGTGAATTTATCCTATCTTTGAAAGACGAAGAGAGTAATTTCAAAAACGATAGATTATGAAGAAGAGTACAATCGTAATTTCGTTGCTGACGGTGATGGTTGCTGTGGCGACTGTCTATACCGTTGTGAACCGCCCGCCTGCGGCAGATTTGAGCCTCAGCGAGCAGACACTCCAGATTCTTGAGTCGGGAGGTTGTATCAGCTGCCACTCTGCGGAGGCAGAACTCCCATTCTATGCCAATATCCCCGTTGCGGGCGATATGGTAAAGAAGGATGTCGAAGAGGGTTACCGTGCCTTCGATGTGATGCCTTTAATTGAGGCGTTGCGTGATGGCGTGGAGCCTAATACAGTGGATGTTGCTAAGGTGGAGAAGGTTGCGCTCGATAAGCGTATGCCTATGGCGAAGTATTACCTTGTACATTGGGGTAGCCAGATGACCGACGCTAAGCGTGATATTATCACTATGTGGGCGCAGGCATACCGTATGGCACACTATAACGACGACGTGGCTGCGGATTTTGCTGGCGAGCCCATGCGTCCTGTCGCTTTGGCTGTGGATGTTGACGAGCGCAAGGCGAAGCTGGGCTTTATGCTCTATCACGATACCCGTCTCTCGGTAGATAACACCGTATCGTGTGCATCGTGCCACGACCTCTCTACGGCTGGTGTCGATAACAAGCAGTACTCTGAGGGTGTGCAGGGTCAGAAGGGTGGTGTGAATGCCCCCACAACTTTCAATGCTCTCTATAACTTCGTACAGTTCTGGGATGGTCGTGCCGAGACATTGGCTGACCAGGCTGCTGGACCGCCGTTGAATCCCGTTGAGATGGCTTCGCAGTCGTTTGATGAGATTATCGCAAAGTTGAGCGCCGACAAGGCTCTGACCAAGGAGTTTCTGGAGGTATATCCCGACGGCTGGTCGCAGGAGAATATTACAAATGCTATCGAGGAGTTCGAGCGTACGCTCATCACGCCTAACTCTCCCTTTGATAAGTACTTGCGTGGTGACAATGCAGCAATTACTGCCGAGGCAAAGCGTGGTTATGAGCTCTTCAAAGAGTATAATTGTGCTACCTGCCACGTGGGTGTAAATTTGGGTGGTGAGTCGTATGAGCTTATGGGTCTTCGTGAGCACTATTTTGCGGCTCGAGGTTTGGAGATGACCGAGGAGGATAATGGTCGCTTCAAGCAGACTCAGCAGGAGCGTGACCGTCACCGCTTCAAGGTTCCCGGTCTGCGTAATGTGGCTCTGACGTGGCCCTACTACCACGACGGAACACGTGCTACGCTTGAGGAGGCTGTGCGTGATATGGGTCGTTACCAGTCG
>JAFNUH010000254.1 GCA_017384185.1 Alistipes sp. | reverse complement strand
GGAGAGGCTCAGACTGGAAACTTCTTGATGAGATTATCCCAGCGGAATTTCCAGGACATGAAGAGAAGGTGTTGGATACAAATTATCGAAGTCTGTCCAATATCGTAAACTTTAATAATGAGTTCTACAATACCTGCAATATTAAATGTCTTCGATGGAGCGCTAAATGTTATGCTGCAACGTGCAGCCTCCTCCGATACCGAAGCAAAGGGCGTATGGCGATTACCATATAGAGCCATATCGCAATGAATCTCGTCCGATATAACTATCAGATTATGTTTTACGGCTATCTCTGCCAAACGAGCAAGTGTCTGTATATCCCACGTGATACCGATAGGGTTGTGGGGGTTGGCAAGGATAAGAATCTTGCATTTGTCGTCAATAATCTGCTCCAATTGCTCGAAATCCATCCTATATGTGTCGCCCTCACGAATTAGGGGATTTGTCACAACTTCACGCCCATTGTGCTCGGGAACGAGACGGAAGGGGTGATATACGGGTGGCTGTATGATAATCTTGTCGTCGGGCTGAGTGAAGGCATTGATAACCATTCCTATGCCCTTTACAATGCCAGGTATGTAACGCATCCACTCACGTTCCACACGCCAGCCGTGGTGCGAATAGAGCCAATCTATAACGCTCTGCCAATAACCGTCATACTGTACGGGATAGCCCAGAACCGGATGCTCAAGACGCCTCTTGAGAGCATCGATTATGAAGTCGGGCGTAGCAAAATCCATATCGGCAACCCACAGCGATAGTAGGTCGTCACGTCCAAACATCTCCTTCAAGGCGTCGAACTTTACGCAGTGTGAGCCTCGGCGGTCTATAGGGCTATTGAAATCGTATATCTTCATATATTGTTGTTTATTCGGTTAAAAATCTCATTACATCCACACCATCGGCATAATCCCATAGTGTAGGATACTGCGCACGACCAAATGCTACACGGCGAGGGTGGCTGGTGATGTTTGCCACTACGCATTGTATCTGCTCGTCATTCTCCGCAAGCCACTGCTCCACCTGCTCGATAGCATCGTAGAAGCAGTAGTTTATTTGACTTATGTTGGAAGAAAAATTGCACTCTTCGACCAAGATATATTCCCCCATATCCCTGAAAGCCTCTCCTATCATCTGACGCATAGCCTTGTTATGCAGGTAGTTGCCGTGGTACATCGGATTCATCTTTTGGGCGGGAATATTTAGCTCGGCACCTCGTGGCAAAAATACGAGTGATACGTTGCGGCAGCCGAGTCCGTTGTAGGTAAATATATCTCTCTGCAAGCCTTGTAACTCCTCGTTGCTCTCCTTGCCCGTCAATATCGCAACCGAGTGGCGACTGCCACGTATTAGTGCAGGAATAGAGCTATATTGTCGGCTGAAATGTTTTGCCGCCTCAGCTCCTCCTGTGGCTATAATCATATCGTAGTTATCGGTTGGATTGTATTCTTCGATATGAATATCTTTAGAAATATCCTTTAGCTCGGCGATGACGTAGTTTATAAGGACGCTATCCTTGCTCGATGGTTTTACGTAGGCTTTGTATCCACATAGAACGACACACATCATATCGAAAAATCCTACTAACGGGATATTACCTGCCATAACGATAGCAACTTTGCGTGGCTGTGAGGGGGTAGGGTATTGCGCCGCCCAACGGGTGAGCTTCTCCTCGTCGAGATACTCCTCGCAGATGGCTTCTATGGCACGATAAACATCCTGCTCGGCAAACCACTCGTTCTCAGCTACGGCATTTGCAAGCACCATCTTTGTGTGCTCATCCTTGCCGAAGAGACGCAGTCGTCTGCCCAACTCAACAAATATATTAATAGTGCCGTTCATATCGGAATTGTTTATACAAAGATAGCATTAAAACGAAAAAAAACCGCACTATGGCGGCTTTTTCTATCATCGTATTGTATATTGTCGTAACTCTCGTGCAAGCTCTCGCTCTCTGCCGCCGGTAAGTTCATTTACCAACGAGTGAAAACGTGGCGAGTGGTTGTGATGCACCGTGTGGCACAGCTCGTGAATTATTATATAGTCACGCAGATGCTCCGGCAGAGTCATAAGGTACAGACTCAGCGATATATCGCCCCGAGCGGTACACGAGCCCCACTTCGTTCGTGCGGCACGAATCGTTACACGACCATATTGCAGTCCATATCTTGCGGCTAACTCAGCCACACGCCCAGGGAGTGTCGCCTTTGCCTCTGCACGCAGGCGCTCAATATCCTCAGCCGTGAGTGCGGGGGCAGCCGCTCGCTCGGCATACTTTTGCTGTGATGCCTTAATCCACTCGACCTTGCTATCTAAAAAAGCCAATGCCTTGCGCTTAGAGAGGTATGGCGGGAACGATAGTCGCACCTCGCCCGATGCTCTTACGGATATTGTCGTGCGAGTTGAACGGCGTGTGCAAGAGATTGTTATCTCACCCAACGTGGGATGAACGAAAATCTCCTTCATCCTATCCAATGCGCTGGCGCACAACCTCGAAGAGCATAACAGCCGCAGCCGCCGAAACGTTCAGCGACTCGATAGCTCCGATAAGCGGAATTGCCAACTGCTCGTCGCAGAGTTTGAGCACCTCCTTTGAGATACCTGTATCCTCAGCACCCATAATGATTACGGTGGGCTTGCGGAAGTCGGCATCGTAGATGAGCTTGCGGCTCTTCTCGGTAGCTGCCACAGCCTGGAAGCCCTCAGCCTGCAAAGCCTTGATGGTGTTGCGGATAGAGCCTACACGGCATACGGGAATACGGCTCAAAGCACCTGCCGATGAACGCATAGCCTCTGAGTTTACGGGAGCAGAGTTCTTTAGCGGCGTGATAAGTCCGTGTGCTCCAGCACACTCGGCAGAGCGAGCAATTGCTCCGAAGTTACGTACATCCGTTACGCCATCGAAGAGCATAATAAGCGGAGTCTCATCCTCGGGAACACGCTCCAGAATATCCGTTAACTCAACATACTCGATGGGAGCAATCTGAGCCACAACGCCCTGATGGTTGAGTTTTGTGAGGCGGTTGAGCTTCTCTACGGGGACCTCCTGAATGCGTATGCGGTGGCGGAATGCCAAGTCTCGCAACTCGGTCATAAGTTGTCCCTCTGCGCCCTTGCGAACATAGAGTTTTTCGATTTGTTTGCCGGTCTGAATAGCCTC
>JAFNUH010000253.1 GCA_017384185.1 Alistipes sp. | reverse complement strand
CCGTGTGATTCAGATGATTGACTCACGTACGATTATTGACCAGCCGGGTGCAAACCAACTCATTGGTCGAGGCGATATGCTCTTCTCGAAAGATGGCGAGTTGACCCGTATCCAGTGTGCTCTGGTTGAGACCAAGGAGGTAGAGCGTTTGGTGGACTATATATCTAAACAACAGGGATATGCTGAGGCTTATCCGTTGCCTGACTTTGTCCCTGAGGCAGGTGGCGATGGTGCTGCGACAGAGGGTGAGAGTGGTGCGCCTATAAAGTATGATGTTCTGTTCGGCGAGGTGGCTCGTGCAGCAGTTACAACAGGTATTATCTCAACATCATCTATACAGCGTAACTATGAGGTTGGATTCAACCGTGCGGGACGTATTATGTTGCAGCTGGAGCGTGCGGGTATTGTCGGACCACAGATGGGTACAAAACCCCGAGAGATAAAGTATTACGACCTGCCGTCGTTGGAGGCAAAGTTGCAGGAGCTGGGAGTATTTTAGGGCGTGGCATAATATTTCTGTCGTAGATTTCGTTTTATAAGAAAAGAAGGTGTTATGCGCAAACTTATTTTATCAGCTTTTGTACTGCTTATGAGCCTCTCTGCAATGGCAGATGAAGCGTCAAAATCGACACTTCAACGTGTGGCTCGTTATGTTGAGGCGTTAGGCGCTTACGATGCCGAATTTAAGGTTAAGGCGGGTGACTATGTCGTGGAGGGAGAGTATGCCGTTGATGGCGATAATTATTATATCGTGTTAGATGCTGCCGAGGTCTATTCCGATGGCAAGGTGCGTTACGAGGTGGATAACAATCGTGAGGAGGTAAACGTTGATAATGTTGACCTTACGAGCAGAAATGTGCTGGATAATCCCACCCGTTGTTTCGACTTTGTAGATTCGGGCTACGAGTCTAAGATGTATGCCCAGGATGGTGCAGAGACCACTATCCATCTTCGCTCGACAGACCCCGCAATCGAGGGTGATATTTTCCTTACGGTAGATGTCACTACGGCAAAGCCCAAACGCCTGGAGTATAAACTCTACGATGATGTTATTGTGGTGGATGTACTCTCGCTAAAAAAGCGTGCGGAGCGAGTGAAGAGCTTCAATAAATCGGCGTATAAAGATTATGAGATGATTGATTTTAGATAGTAGAAAATCTCCGAAAAATGAAAATTTCTCCCGACACCCTGTCGAGGGAAATTTTTTTTGCCCTCAAATCGCCCGAAAAGGGGCAAAAACGGGATGTTTTTGAAATAAATACTCTTTATAAGAGTAAAAACAGATGCTAAAATTGGTTATTTGCGAAAAAATGAGTACTTTTGCTTAATTAAAAGAGTGCGCTAAAGGCACTAATTTTTTAATGTAAAAAATATGTTGACTCAAGAAGATAAAAATGCTGAATTGACGGGTAGAATTATTCCCATCAATATTGAAGAGCAGATGAAGTCGGCCTATATCGATTACTCGATGTCGGTTATCGTTTCACGTGCGTTGCCTGACGTGCGTGACGGTTTGAAGCCCGTGCATCGTCGTATTTTGTACGATATGAGCGCCGAGTTGAATCTATATTCGGACAAGCCGACACGTAAGTCAGCCCGTATTGTGGGTGATGTACTTGGTAAGTTCCACCCTCACGGTGATAGCTCAGTTTATGAGGCTATGGTTCGTATGGCTCAGGAGTGGGCTATGCGTTATCCCTTGGTTGAGGGTCAGGGTAACTTCGGTTCTATGGATGGTGACTCAGCCGCAGCGATGCGTTATACCGAGGCACGTATGCAGAAGATTACCGACGAGGTGATGGCTGACATCGATAAGGAGACTATCGACTGGACCACAAACTTCGACGACACGTTGAAGGAGCCTACCGTATTGCCTACGAAGATTCCTTTGTTGCTCGTAAACGGTGCAAGTGGTATCGCCGTAGGTATGGCTACAAATATGGCTCCCCACAATCTGGGTGAGGTTGTTGATGCTTGCTGCGCATACGTTGATAACCCCGACTGCGAGTGCGAGGAACTGTTGCAGTACGTTAAGGGTCCCGACTTCCCCACAGGAGCGTTGATTTATGGCTATGAGGGTGTTAAGGAGGCGTTGCTCACAGGTCGTGGTCGTGTAATGATGCGTGCCCGCACCGACATCGAGACTATGCCTTCGGGTCGTGAGTGCATTGTCGTAACTGAGATTCCGTATATGGTTAACAAGGCCGAGATGATTAAGAAGATCGGCGAGATGGTTAATGATAAGAAGATTGAGGGTATCTCATACATCAACGACGAGAGTGACCGTAATGGTTTGCGTATCACAATCTTCGTAAAGAAGGATGCTTCGGCAAACGTGGTGCTCAATACACT
>JAFNUH010000252.1 GCA_017384185.1 Alistipes sp. | reverse complement strand
TGTTTCCCCAACCTCAAACCTCGTGAGAGAGTCACAATCGGCAAGAACATCACCGACTGCCCCATATTTGAGGGCGAGGGCGTAGGCGTGGCTATCAACGGCAGAGCCTTCTGCGATGATCAGGATTATGTTGCCGAGGTGGAGATTACCGTTGACGACAAGGCTGCCGAGGTGGTTAAGATGCCTGTAAAATATGCCCTGCGCAAATTGGAAGTCTATCATAACCTCGCACTCGAGGAGGGGCATCACAAGGTGCAGATGCGCTGGCTCAACCCCCGCAAGGATGCACGAATTATGATATATGACGGAGTGCTGTGGGATAAGGAGTAACGAAAAAGGGTGTTCTATAATTTGAACACCCTTTTTCATAATATCTAAACTCGTGGTTTCTGCATAATACGTATCACCAAAGATAAGGCAAAGATTAGTAGAGCATAGCTAAGTGTTATAAACATCGAGCGTAAACCTCCATAAAACACAATAGGAGCAACATCGCCACTCGTTTCAATTATCGAGCCGAAAGCTATCACCAATCCTATTAGCTGAGTAGCCGCACCCGTCACCAACGCTAATATACCTAACTCCTTCACCCACGCTGGCGCTCGCCACGCCGCAAAGAGTAGCGCAATAAGCTCTAACGATAGCAGACTCATACTCAACAATCCGCCATCAACAAACATTTGAAACATAACTCAAAATTTTAAGGTTAAACAAAATTACGAATTTTCCGGAAATATCACTACGCAAAGGTACTCCCTGCTCTCGGCAAACGGCATAAATTGACTTGTCGAAACCCTCACTTTGACGGTAGAAACCCTAAAAAGCCCCTCTTTGAGAACTATGGACGTTGCGTGAGCGGAAGAAAATATCTAATTTTGTAATATGAAACGACTAAAACATCTATTCCCCTTTGTGTGGTATACAACCGCATTGGTGATAATAGCCAGCACGCTCTCTTGCACAGGTTACAGATTCGCAGAAGCATTTGCCATTGCAGTGACATTTCTTCCTGGAATACTTATTGCCCGCTACGCCACACCACAAATCTCTTTTGCCGACAAATGGCAAGGGTGTCACAACACCATATTTTTATGGGCAGGAATATTGGCTGTCGAGTACTTCTTAATAATGCTCGCCAACTACTATATCCTACGACCCGTAATCTTTACCCGATACGACTTACCAACACTACTGACCAACCCCCTCTTTATTCTATTCGTTGTAGCAACATTTGCCATAACGGGACTGCTTATTGAGCGAGAGATTGAACAACGAGAACCCTACGATGACTCAATACGCTTCACCTCAGAGCGTCGTACCATTACGCTTAACCCCGCCAATGTGCTCTATATCGAATCAAACGATACGGAGGTATTTGTCTGCACCGAGGAGGAGTCATTCAGAACACGCATCCGCATCGGGCAATGGGAGACGATGTTGGATAGACGTTTTCTGCGTGTTCATCGCTCATATATTATAAATATGCACCGCATAGAGTATTTTGATGGCAATCGCATCAAGGTAGCAGGTACAACAATCGAAGTATCTCGCAAATATAAAGATATGGTACGTACTC
>JAFNUH010000251.1 GCA_017384185.1 Alistipes sp. | reverse complement strand
CTAAGAGAGTCTCGCTGATTACCAGCCTGCTTCTCAATCATATCTTTCAACGCCTGATTCTGCTGCTGCTCCTCGGCTGTCATACGACGCAACAGATATGCGCCCTCAACAAATGCTCCAGGGTTAGGACCTCCTGCCGCTGCAACAACCTCCGAGATACGCATATTGCGGTGTGAGAGGGGATAATTTCCTGCAAAGGCAACCTCTCCGTGCACGGCAACGCTGCTCTGAGTGATATACACAGGCGAGCGACGTACATATACTTGGTCGAAAGGCTCCAATACAAAGCCCTGACCATCAACGGTAAGTTTATCGTTCAAATCGATGGTAAACGACTCAAAGAGCTGCTCGCTAACCTCCATACTCTTGGGATTCTTCATACGGCGTGTTACGGTGATGTTTGCCGTAGATGCAGACTCCAACAAACCTCCTGCTGCAACCAACAAATCCTCGACGGTCATTCCCTCAGCATAGGGGTATGTATCGGGGCGACTGACAGAGCCTAAGATTGTTACATTGAAATCCTCCTGCATATCCGACACAGAGGCGATAAGCAACATATCATTTGCACGCAATGCGATATCGGGTACACGACCAGCCATCAAACCCTCGAGGTCGATAGCCTGAGCCTCCATAGTCCAGTCGGGCTTCTCACGGTAGAGAACGGCACGAGCCTTAAAGGCATCCTCACGCAGACCATCAGCACGCTCGATAAGCTGCTTCAAAGTACGAGTCTGCTCATCGATAGCATAGAATCCCTGACGATAAACAGCACCCTTAATCTCTACACGATTCTCATAGCGGTCGATACTACCAGCAACAGAGATCACATCACCATCCTCAACGATGAACTTATCGAAATCATCCTGCTGCACGGTGAACGACTGATACTGACCACCCTGACGGCGTGTGATGCTAACGATGCGGCTATTAGCCTCGTTTGTGAAGCCACCTGCAAACTCGATAACATCGGCTACACTCTCGCCATCGCACATCTCATAGAACATCGGGCGCTTAACCTTTCCTGAGATCTCTACCAGGCTACCATAAGCCATTACAGAGATTAGGTCGCCATCACGCAAAGCGATGTCGCTATCAGATTTTCCATTGAGGATATAGTCATAAACATCAACCTCGGCGTGGAGCTTACCACTACGATAGAGCTTGATGCTACGCAATGTACCAAGATTATTCACTCCGCCCGATACGTGCAATGCGTGGAATAGAGTAGCAAGCGACGGGAGAGTATATGTACCCTGTCTGCCGACCTCGCCCATAACATTTACCTGAATGCTACGGATGCTACCAAGCGAGAGCTTCATCTTCACCGAGCCATCGTTAAGACCCTCGTAGATTGCTGCCAATGCGCCACGTGCACGGCGTGTAGCCTCCGATACGGTAAGACCCGACAAAGTGATAGGACCTACGTTGGGTACGTGAATCTTACCATCGGGAGAGATTGTATATGCCTGACTTGTGTGAGCATCACCCCACGTGTCGATAATCACCTCATCACCAGGACCAAGAACATAGTTATCGGGGGTTGCAATATTAAGATTCGGCTCAAAGGTCAAACTTCTATTTGAGAAGAGGTCGT
>JAFNUH010000250.1 GCA_017384185.1 Alistipes sp. | reverse complement strand
TCCAACGTGAAAATCCAAATATGCAGATGCAATGACCGAGGGCGAATATGCGATGGTCATATCTCCGAGATTCTCGCCATACGTGGGGCTGTCGGCAAGCATATCTACATAGTCGAGAATCTTATTACGGCTAAGCGTAGCACTTCCGCCCAACGTAAACCAGCGTGTAGGGCGCACCGCTGCGGTAAGCTCCACGCCAAGACGATATGAGTCGGGGACATTGACATTGAGTGCATCCGAGCTATCGTTCACCATACCCGTAGGGATTAGCTGATTGCGATACTTCATATAGTAGAGATTTGCCGCAAGCGAGACTACGGGAGAGGTGTAGTCGTAACCCAACTCATAGTCGTAGAGCAACTCCGACTTAGGCTGAGTCTGATCCTTGGCAAACATATATCTATCGGTAAAGTCCGAACGTGTAGGCTCCTTCTGTGCTATGGCAAACGATGCAAAGAGCTTATGGCGCTCCTTGAAGGCATAGTTCACACCTACTCTGGGATTGAAGAAGTTATACTGCTTATCGACGTTGATGGGCTGCATCTGCATCGTATTCCAATCGTAGTTATCATTCACACCCCACGCACGATAATCGACATAGCGGTACTGCAAATCGGCAAATAGCGACAGACCCTGCGTAGGCTTCCACATAGCCTTTACAAAGAGATTAGCATCCTGCTTATTCACATCGTTATCGTACCAGCGACCCGCTATCTGCTCCTTGCCGTAGCCATCGACCCACTCTAAATCGCCCCAGTGAGGACAGGTATAGAAAGAGTATGAGCCACCCAAAAGCAACGACAACTTTTCGGTAGTATAGGCAAACGAGCCATTCACACCCGTGGTGTGGTTGCGCATAATCTTACGACGAATCATATCAGCCTCAACAGAGGGGTCACCGATGCCCATATTAGTATATTCGAGCAGCGTACGTGCATCCTTATACTGCTTGTAATATCCATAGCCATAGGTGTAAAATCCCGTAGCAGAGAGCTGCCACTTATCAGACAGACGATGGTTGATAATCAACTGATTATTAATTTGAAGATAGTTATCTGTCTGGTCATCGTAATAATCTACGTGCGTGCCATCTGCCAAGACGAAAGGACCGTGTGAGGTCTCGTACTGACCCTCGGTGTGGTAGCGACGACCATAGAGTTCCATCTCCTGCTTGGTAACACCCGTATAGGTGAGGTAGGTCTTTGCCTTACCACCAAACGACAAGAGCTTTACTGTTGTGCGGTCACCATAATATGCACCCTGCAACATATACGACTTGAGGTCGGTCATACCTCTGTCGATATAACCATCCGAGCCGATGTGCGTCAAGCGTGCATCCACCATCCAGCGTCCACCCATCAGACCTGAACCGATATGTACCGCCTGCTTATTGGTGTTGTATGAGCCGTACGACAAGCTCGCATCGCCTCCAAACTCGGTCTGCAAGGCTGCTGTTGTCATACTCACCGCACCACCAAAGGCGCCTGTACCATTTGTTGATGTTCCTGCACCACGCTGCACCTGCACATCGCCCACGGCAGAGATAACATCGGGCGTATCGTACCAATAGGTCGAGTGCGAGTCGGGGTTGTTAAGCGGCACGCCGTTGATTGTAACATTCAGTCGTGTGGCATCCGTACCACGCAAGCGAATCGATGTTCCACCGATACCGATACCTGTCTCGTTGGTAGCAATCATCGACGGGGTGAGGGCGAGCAACGACGGGATATCCAAACCGTAATTGTTGCGAGCAATCTCATCCTTGCGGATGTTGGTATAGGCCACGGGGGTTGATTGTGTGGCACGAGTTGCCACTACTTCGATTTTTTGAATCTCATCATAGAATGAGATTGAGTCGGGCGATAGCTCCTGCGCCCTTGCACCGAGCGAAAACATCACCACGGCGAGTGTCAAAAAAATCCTTTTCATTTTTTAATCTTAAAAGTTAAAAATATAGAAAAGGGGTATATGTGTCGATTACGCTTATCCCGGTCTCAGCATTACCCGTATCCGGTTCAATGGGTATAATCTCAGCCTGATAGTAAGGCACCCCTTAGAAATATCGGGGCAAAGATAATCAAAAATTATTTAACCCCACCTGCGCACCGCAAAAAAAAGACTGCCGACTAATTTCTGTCAGCAGCCTTACTATTTTCTTGAAATTGTATAACAAGAGCTATTTTGAAGCTGGTCGAAGTAAGAAAATCCGCAGTTTACAATGGTAAATGAGGAATTTTCGCACGAGCCAGATGCCAAAAGAGCCTTGTTTGACAATTTTAATTACCCATCTCGCATAGGAACTTAATACGCACCAGACGAATCTCCTCCTCGCTATAATCTGCGCCGAGCTCCTCGATGGCGGCATCCAACGAATCACTCTCGGCATCCTCCTTGAAGTAGAGATAGATATCCTCTATCTTATCCTCGTCCATATGCGTGTTTAGGTAGTACGATATATCGAGTCGTGTTCCCGAGTTTACAATACCCTCAATATCCGACAACAACTCATCGAAATCGAGATTCTTCGCACGAGCGATATCCTCGAAATCCATCTTGCGGTCGATAGATTGGATGATAAATATCTTATTACCCGATTTGTTTGCCACACCCTTCACGACCATATCCTGCGGACGGATAATATCCTTAT
>JAFNUH010000249.1 GCA_017384185.1 Alistipes sp. | reverse complement strand
GGTGTATTCTTCCGCAAGGAGGACAACTCTGTATGGATTGACCTTGAGGCTGATGGCTTGGATCAGAAACTTTTGTTGCGTGGCGACGGAACATCTGTTTATATGACTCAGGATTTGGGCACCGCTTTGAGCCGCTTCGAGGAGAACAAGCTCGACGATATGATTTACGTTGTTGGTAACGAGCAGAATTACCACTTCCAGGTTTTGAAGCTCGTTCTCAAGAAGTTGGGCTACGAGTGGAGCGACAATATCTACCACCTCTCATACGGTATGGTTGAGCTTCCCGAGGGTAAGATGAAGTCACGTGAGGGCACCGTAGTTGATGCCGACGACTTGATTGCCGATATGGTTGAGACAGCTCGTGATATGTCAAACGAGTTGGGTAAGCTGGACGGCTGCTCGAAGGAGGAGGCTGATGCTATCTGCAATATGGTAGGTTTGGGTGCGCTGAAGTACTTTATCCTGAAGGTTGACCCCAAGAAGACTATGTTGTTCGACCCCCGTGAGTCTATCGACTTCAACGGTAACACAGGTCCCTTCGTGCAGTACACACACGCTCGTATCTGCTCTATTTTGCGTAAGGCAGATGAGGCTGGTATCGACTATACATTGCACAACTGCACAGAGTTACTCGCCGAGGAGATTGAACTTATCAAGTCACTTACCGACTTCCCCTCAGTTGTCGCATCGGCAGGTGAGAACTTCGCACCTTCAATTATTGCAGCCTACGCATATGACTTGGCTAAGACCTTCAATGGCTACTACCACGACCACTCAATCCTAAAGGAGGAGGACGTTGAGAAGCGCCGTATGCGAGTGATGTTGGCAGCTATGGTTGCCCGCACAATCAACAAGGCTATGAAGTTGTTGGGTATTGATGTACCCCAGAGAATGTAAAAGAGAGTAAGATTATGAAGAGATTGAGTATTTTCGCACTGCTGGCGTTGCTCTGCTCGTGTTCGGGCATAACGGTAGATACAACAGCAACATACACCAATCCCGTAATCGACCGTGATGCACCCGACCCAACGGTAATCCGAGCTGAGGATGGAACATTCTATGCCTACGCAACGTGGCGAGATAGAAATATCCCCGTCTATAAATCTACGGATATGGTAAATTGGGAGTATCAGGGCGGTATATTTGCGCAGGGCGAAGTACCTCAATTTGTCCCTAAGGCGGCTATCTGGGCGCCCGACATCAACTACATTGAGGGACAGTACGTTCTATACTTCTCGATGTCAACGTGGGGCGGCGAGTGGGATGCCTGCATCGGTCGTGCCGTGTCGGATTCACCCACTGGTCCTTTCCGTCAGGCGAAGATGCTCTTCCAGGGCAAGGAGATAGGTGTACAGAACTCTATCGACCCCGTAATTTTCCAGGAGGATGGTCGCAAGTATATGGCTTGGGGTAGCTTCCACGGCATTTACCTTACCGAACTTACCGAGGATGGCTTGGAGGTGGATGATATTCACAACCTAACACGCATCGCTGGCACAGCATACGAGGGTACAT
>JAFNUH010000248.1 GCA_017384185.1 Alistipes sp. | reverse complement strand
GACACATACTTCTCGATGACAGAGTTGTTGCTCGCTGGCGACTACACTACGGCGCTGATACGTTTCGACGAGGTGCTCTCGAAGGGCTTTTCGGGTCAGACCTTTATGGCTGGTCTGAATCAACATATGCGTGACTTGCTGCTGGCGAAGGGTCCTGCAATATCGCTCATAGAATTGACAGGTACACTGCTGGAGCGCTACCGAGCTCAGGCGGCACAGTGTGACACGGAGTTCCTATTTGGTGCAATATCGCTTCTCACCGAGGCAGATGGAAAGATAAAGCAATCATCAAATCAGAGATTGTTGGTTGAGCTGGGACTTATGAAGATTGCAAGTCTTGGCAAAAAAAAAAATGATGCCAACCCATTAGACGAGAGCTACCCCCTACCCGACCTCCCCGATAAGATAACACCTGCGGGTGGTACTACTGTGCAAGCGCCACAAACGGTGCAGGCTACACAGCCTATGCCGAGCGCTACGGAGAGTCGTGTGGAGCAGAAGCCCTCAGAGGTCGCAACTACAAAGAGTCCAGCAACGCCCACAACACCCCGAGCGCAGCGTGCTACGCCCACGACATCACGACACTCGTCGATTGCAGGTTTCTCGATTGCATCGCTGATGGATTCGACAAAGGAGCCTACGCTTGAAAAGCCAAAACAGGAGGAGAAGAAGGTTACGCAGACATCGTTCGACCCACAGAGTGAGCAGAAGATTGCCGACCGACGTGGTGCTGTGATTGAGGCAATCCTAAGAGAGCGTCCACGCTTTGTTGTGGCGTTCGAGAATATGACGGTTGACGCCCATACTATCACCGTCGAAGTCCCCTCGCAGACGCTCTACGAGGAGATTATGCGCTCGAAGACCGAGGTGCTGCTCATCATTGCTCGCACGGCGGGCATAACAGGCTCACTCGAATTGGAGGTTAAGGTCAACGAGCAGATTAAGGTTGCACGCCCCATTAAGTTGGAGGATAGAATAAAACATATGACGGAGAAGAATCCGCTGGTGCTGGAGCTTAAAAAGGAGCTCGATATGGAGTACGAATAGCCAGCCTACGGGATTACCGTCACATAGGAGAAAATTATAAATTAAAGAGATAAAAACTAACAAACAATGGCAACAAAGAATTTTGTAGAGGAGCTCGAATGGCGTGGTATGATCCACACGATTATGCCCGGCGCTAAGGAACAGCTCGAGAAGGAGATGACTACGGCATACTTGGGTATCGACCCCACTGCCGACTCATTGCATATCGGTCACTTGGTAGGTGTTATGATTTTGAAGCACTTCCAGATGTGTGGTCACCGCCCCATCGCTTTGGTAGGTGGTGCTACGGGTATGATTGGCGACCCCAGCGGTAAGTCACAGGAACGTAACCTCTTGGACGAGGCTACATTGCGTCACAATCAGGAGGCTATCAAGGCTCAGCTGGCGAAGCTCATCGACTTCGAGTCTGACGCCGAGAACAAGGCTCTCTTGGTGAACAACTACGACTGGATGAAGGAGTTCTCATTCCTCGACTTCGCTCGTGACATCGGTAAGTGCATCACCGTAAACTATATGATGGCTAAGGACTCTGTGAAGAAGCGCTTCTCAGGCGAGGGCGAGGGTATGTCATTCACCGAGTTTACATACCAGCTCTTGCAGGGCTACGACTTCTTGCACCTCTACCAGACTTTGGGTTGTAAGGTTCAGTTGGGTGGCGCCGACCAGTGGGGTAACATCACCACAGGTACGGAGCTTATCCGCCGCAAGCTCGGCTCTGAGGCTGAGGCATTTGCTATCACCTGCCCCCTTATCACTAAGGCTGACGGTACTAAGTTCGGCAAGACCGAGAGCGGTAACGTATGGCTCTCACCCGCCTACACATCGCCCTATAAGTTCTACCAGTTCTGGTTGAACGTGAGCGACGAGGATGCAAAGCGCTACATCAAGATTTTCACCCTGCTCGACCGTGAGACTATCGAATCGCTCATCGCACGCCACGAGGAGGCTCCCCACTTGCGTGAGTTGCAGAAGACATTGGCAAAGGAGGTTACAACGATGATTCACTCTGCTGAGGAGTACGAGAAGGCTGTCGAGGCATCACAGATTCTCTTCGGTGGCGCAACATCTGAGGCGCTGCACAAGCTCGACGAGCAGACTTTGTTGCAGGTATTCGAGGGCGTACCTCAGTTTACAATCAGCAAGGAGCAGTTGGGTTGCTCATTTGTTGACCTCTGCGCTGACCTCACAAAGGTATTCCCCTCAAAGGGCGAGTGCCGTAAGATGGT
>JAFNUH010000247.1 GCA_017384185.1 Alistipes sp. | reverse complement strand
GGCAGATGCAACAGCGGTAAGTCGTCGCTCATAAATGCCCTGACGGGGCAAGAGGTTGCCATCGTATCAGAGCAGGCTGGCACCACAACCGACCCCGTAACGAAAGCAATGGAGATTACGGGCGTGGGGGCGTGTATCATTATCGACACGGCAGGCATTGACGACAGGTCGGCTCTGGGGCTTGAACGCACAGCAAAAACACGTAAGATACTGGAGCGCACCGATATAGCCCTACTACTATTTACCGACGTTGAGCCGAGCGCAGAGATTGCGTGGTTGGAGGAGTTGCGCAGACGAGGTACTAAGGTCATTGCTGTTCTTTCGCAGTGTGACCGCTACCCTCAGCCTGAAATTCTCGCTAACAAGATAGAGCAACAGACAGCTCTAAAACCCCTATGCGTAAGCGCACAAACGGGCGAAGGATTAGAGGAGTTACGTGAAGCCATATTATCCCACGCAAACGAGCAAGAGCAACTCTTGACCGAAGGATTCTGCCAGGCGGGTGATACCGTTCTGTTAGTTATGCCGCAGGATGAGCAGGCTCCCAAGGGGCGACTCATTAAACCGCAGGTGCAGACCCTGCGTGAGTTGTTAGACAGAGGGTGTAATGCCTTGTGCTGCACGGCAGAAGGGATGGAGTCGGCACTCGCTGCGTTGGCTGCACCGCCAAAGCTTATAATAACCGACTCACAAGTATTTGACAAGGTCTATTCGCTAAAGCCCGAAAGCTCAACACTCACCTCTTTTTCGGTACTCTTCGCCCGCTACAAGGGAGATATTGACCTCTTTGTCGAGGGTGCTAAAAAGTTGCTGTCGCTCACACCGTCGGCACGTATTCTTATTGCCGAGGCGTGCACACACACGCCACAACACGAGGATATAGGTCGTGTAAAACTGCCACGTATGTTGCGTCGCAGAATTGGCGAGGGCGTAGATATTGATATTGTCGGCGGCGGAGATTTTCCCGAGGATTTAACGCCGTATGACCTTGTAATACATTGCGGTGGTTGTATGTTCAACCGTCGCCACCTGCTTAACCGCATAATGCGTGCCGCCGAGCAGGGCGTACCCATCACCAACTACGGCATAGCCATAGCTGCAATGATGGGCATATTGGAGCGTGTGAAGTACAAGTAATCTACTTTATCACAAAATAGCGGGCGTGTGGCGATGCGATGTACAATCCGCAGACTGACGCCTGGGGATACATAGCACCATTCTCGGTGAGTGTGATACCAATCTCATCAACGCCGAGCAAATCTGCAAGCGGGAATATCGTTCTCTGGTCGGGCAGGGATGGGTAGCCAACAGCGGGACGAATACCCTGATATACTGCCTGATACATCTCCTTTATCGTAAGATTCTCACCCTCGGCATAGCCCCACAACTTTCTGCGCACCTCACGGTGTAGCCACTCGCTTGCCGCCTCGACCAGGCGGTCACCTACGCTCTGCATAAGAAGCGACTGGTACTGCTCGCCAGCGCTCTTTAGCTGCTCCAGCTCCTCGGCAAACGACTCCGATACCGTAACGGCAAAAGCGCCTACATAATCCCCTTCGGGTGCTACAAAATCGCACAACGACAAAGCTACGCCATCCGCATTCAACTCGCTTTGGCGAGGTGTCGGGATTATGGTCTCTCGCTTCACGCCACCACAGCACTCGCACCCCTTGCTGTGAGATAATATGATACTATCTGCCATTGCTCGTGCCGAGAAGAAACCAACCTTCGCACGCAGGTGGTGGCTCATCGCATCCAACAACTGCTCCGCCTCCGAGCGTATCTGCTCCGCCTCAGCGGTTGCCGCACGAACACCCCAAAGATTATAAAAATGAGTCCAATTGATATAGGGACGGACGTCGCTTATGTCGATATTTTCTATCTCTCGAACACCCAAATATGTCGGGCGGATGATACTCTCGTTTGACCAATCTATCTTCAGCCTATGCTCATCGCTCTGCTCCATAGGAGTGGGTTGCGCCACGCTCCGCTCTCGCAGACGCTGCTGCTCATACTTTAGGCAGGCGATTGTCTTCTCTCGCTCTAAGCCTGAGAGTTGCATCGCAAGAATAGGATTTTGCGCCGCATCTTTGACGTGGAATACAGGACCATCGTACAGAGGTGCAATCTTTAATGCGGTATGCAGAGCCGATGTTGTAGCTCCACCGATAAACAATGGCACGCTCACACCCGCCACCTTAAGCTCCTGTGCCACACGACACATCTCATCGAGCGAAGGGGTAATCAAGCCGCTAAGACCAATATAATCAGCCTGATGCTCTACGGCAGCCCTAACAATCTGCTCCGAGGCAACCATAACGCCCAAATCTATAACATCGAAATTGTTGCACGCCAACACAACGGCAGCGATATTTTTTCCAATATCGTGTACATCACCCTTAACCGTAGCCAACAGAAAACGCCCACTCTTACCCGACGTGCCGAGATTTTGCGTCTCGATATGTGGCTGGAGAATCTCAACGGCACGCTTCATCGTGCGAGCCGTCTTAACGACCTGTGGCAGGAACATACGACCCTCGCCAAATAACTCTCCTACGATAGACATTCCACGCATCAGAGGACCCTCGATAATAGCCGCTGGCGAAGGATAGGAGCGCAGAGCCTCATCCAAATCTGCCTGCAAATACTCATCATCTCCGTGCTGGAGAGCCTCTGCCAAACGCTGCTCCAGAGAGATAGTATGGCGCTCAACCACAGGCTTAACCTCCTCAGCCACGGCACGATATTGCTCAGCCATAGAGATAAGGCGCTCGGTAGCATCCTCTCGTCGGCACAATATTGTATCCTCAAGCACCTCCAGCAGCGGTGCGGGAATATCGTCATACATAACCTTCGTTGCGGGGTTCACGATAGCCATATCCAGACCAGCACGTATGGCGTGGTAGAGGAACACGGCGTGCATAGCCTCACGCAGATAATTATTGCCTCGCAACGAGAACGACAGGTTGCTGACACCACCACTCACTCGTGCCCCCTTAAGATTCTCCCGAATCCACTGCGTAGCACGTATAAAATCCAATGCATAGCTATCGTGCTCACGCATACCCGTTGCGATGGTGAGGACATTGGGGTCGAAGATTATATCACGTGCATCGAAGCCCAGGCGCTCGGTTAAGAGTCGGTATGCCCTCTCGCACACCTCAATTTTACGCTCGTAGGAGGTCGCCTGACCCTGCTCATCGAATGCCATAACAACCAGCGCCGCACCCAGCTCCTTAACCTTACGGGCACGCTCAAGGAAGAGCTCCTCGCCCTCCTTTAATGATAGGGAGTTCACAATGGCTTTACCCTGAATCGCCTTCAGTGCCGCCTCAATAACCTCAAAGCGTGAAGAGTCAACCATCCACGGCAGGCGTGCAATCTCTGGGTCGGATGCCATAAGATTGAGGAAATGCACCATCTCCTGCTCTGCATCCAACATTGCATCATCCATATTTATATCTATCGCCATAGCACCTGCTCGCACCTGCGAACGGGCAATCGACAGCGCCTCATCGTAAGACTTCTCCTTAATTAAGCGCAGAAACTTCTTGCTTCCCGCCACGTTGCATCGCTCGCCCACATTAATAAAGGCGCCATTAGGCTCAAAGCTATCCAATCCTGCCAACCACGCAACACGCTTAGACGATGGTTTTCGTACCACGTTCACATCAGACACCACCTCCGCAATGGCACGTATATGGTCGGGCGTTGAGCCACAGCAACCTCCAACAATATTTACCAAGCCCTCGCTAACGAAACGTCTCACGCTATGCGCCATCTTCTCGGGCGTCTGGTCGTAGCGCCCCATAGCGTCAGGAATACCAGCATTTGGATAGGCACTTACGTAGTAGGGAGCCTCCGATAACTGCTTCAGGAATGGTAACATCTGCTCAGCACCAAACGAGCAATTCAAGCCAACCGATATAACATCGGCGTGGGCAACAGATGCCAAAAACGCCTCCAAAGTCTGTCCCGCAAGCATACGCCCTGCGGCATCGGCAATGGTGACCGACAGCATTATAGGCAGACGGCATCCAAGCTCTGCAAAAACATCCTCAGCAGCCGACAACGCCGCCTTAACGTTGAGCGTATCGAAGATTGTCTCAAACAACAACAAATCGACGCCACACTCCACCAGAGTCTCTATCTGCTCACGATATGCCGTGCGTAACATCTCAAAATCGACAGCACGGCGTGCGGGGTCATCAACATCGGGCGACATAGAGGCCGTCTTACCCGTAGGACCCACCGAGCCAGCAACAAAGCGAGGTTTGTCGGGCGTCAAAGCGGTCATACGCTCCGCCTCGGCACGTGCCAGAGCCACAGCCGCACGATTCATATCTCGCACAGCGCTCTGCATACCATACTCCGCCTGCGAGATGGCTTGCGCATTAAACGTACACGTTGTGATAATATCTGCTCCAGCCTCTAAATATTCACGGTGTATGGCAGAGATTACATCTGCACGTGTGATGGCGAGCAGGTCATTATTGCCCGCAAGTTTTACAGGGTGCGAGGCAAACTCTGCGCCACGAAAATCCTCTTCGGCGAGGTGATAGCGCTGAATCATAGTGCCCATAGCACCATCGAGCACCATTATACGGCACCCGAGCGTCTCTTTGAGGTGATTTATCATATATTAATATACAGCCTTAGCGATAGCCTCAACACTTGCCGAGGCGTTCATCGAATAGAAGTGTATGCTCGGCACGTTAGCCTGCTTAAGTTCACGAGCCTGCTGAATACCCCACTCTACACCCAGAGCCTTCACATCGTCGTTCGACTCGCAACGGCGTAGCTCCTTTGCCAAATCCATCGGCAAATCTATGTGGAAGGTCTTGGGCAGAAGAGCCTTCTGCGTGAGCGAGGTCAGGGGTTTAATACCAGGGATAATCGGCACATTGATACCCGCCGCACGGCAACGCTCGACGAACGAGAAGTATTTGCTATTATCGAAAAACATCTGCGTCACGACATACTGCGCACCAGCATCAATCTTCGCCTTCAAGTACTCAATATCTATATCGAGATTCATCGCCTCCTCGTGCTTTTCGGGGTAGCCCGCAACGCCATACGAGAATTGATTGAGCGGGTCGTGCTCCTCACCATCGAGCATAATGCCACGGTTGAAATCCTCCACCTGACGACACAAATCGACAGCGTGGGCGTGACCGCCCGCCACAGGGACAAAGCTATTCTCGCCCTTGGCACGGTCGCCACGCAGGACAAGCAGGTTGATAATTCCGAGATATGATAGGTCGATGAGTTCGTTCTCAATCTCCGCCTTCGAGAAGCCGCTACAAATAAGGTGCGGCACAGCAGGCACGCCATAACGCCCCTTCAGTGCAGCAGCGATAGCTACCGTGCCAGGACGTTTACGCTCGAACGAGCGCTGGAAAACACCATCTGCTACCTCACGATAAACCACCTCAGAGCGATGTGTGGTGATATTTATATATGCAGGATTGAAGGGTATCAGACGGTCGATACTCTTAAATACCTGCTCGATACTCTTACCACGAACGGGCGGCAACACCTCAAACGAAAAAGCTGTCGGATGCTCCGCCGCAAGAAATTGCGCAACATTTGTACTCATAACCTAACTAATTTATAACAAAGTTATAAAAAATATCCGTATTTCATAATTGTAATAAAAAAAGCTACCCCGCAGGGTAGCTTTTGCCTATCTATCAAAATATCCGAGAAACGCACCTTTACTAATATTCATCTGAGGCGTAGTATCCAACTC
>JAFNUH010000246.1 GCA_017384185.1 Alistipes sp. | reverse complement strand
GGCTGTTTATGCCGCATCACGTGACGAGTTGATGCAGGGGGCGATGTTGCGAGAGGATGCTGTGCGCAACATCTTGTCGGGGTGCGGTATGCGTGAGGCGGAGCGTGAGTTGGCGTACTGCAAGCGCAACGGCATAACGCCCGTGGCGGCCTCTTCGCCCAGCTATCCACGTCTGTTGCGGGAGATTGAGGATTTTCCGACCGTTCTGTATGTATGTGGTAATGTGGAAGTTCTCAATAGCCGTATGGTCGCTTTTGTCGGCACACGTAAGATGAGCTCGTATGGACAACTTATGTGCGACAGGTTGGTGCAGGAGTTAAAGGAGGCTGTGCCCGATGTAACCATTGTCAGTGGCCTGGCGTATGGTGTAGATGGTGCGTGCCATCGTGCGGCGCTTGCTCACGGAGCAACGACAGTGGCGGTTTTGGCTAATGCTCTGCCTAAGATGTCACCCTCGGCGCACGAGAGGATGGCGGCAGAGATGATTTCACGGGGTGGGGCAGTAGTGAGCGAGTTGAGTTCGCAGTCGAAGCAGAATGGTCAATATTTTATTCCCCGTAACCGTTTGATAGCAGGTATGTCGGCAGGTACTGTGGTCGTTGAGTCGCCCGAGTCGGGAGGCTCGCTCTCCACGGCGGCATTTGCCGATGGCTATAATCGTACGGTTATGGCTCTGCCTGGACGTGTTACGGATGGTAACTCTCGAGGATGTAATGCTCTGATACGCAATCGTAAGGCGCAGATTGTCCTCTCGGGAGGAGATATAGCCCGTGAGCTTATGTGGGACTTGGGGCTTGAGACCATTGAGGAGCCTCGACGTGAGCCTCTGCCATTGAACGATGATGAGAGTAGCTTGTTGGCTCTCTTCGACTCGGAGCCTATTTCGATTGACGTACTGCAGCAACGTAGCTCGCTTTCGTTGGGTGAGTTGTCGCTCACGTTGATGAACCTGGAGTTGTCGGGCGCCATCCGTCAACTGCCGGGTAAACGATATGAAAAGATAGTATGAAAACAATGCAACTAATTGATACACATTCGCATCTCTATGCCGAGGAGTTTGATGACGACCGCCCCGAAGCTGTGATGCGTGCCCGAGAATGTGGTGTGGAGCGACTGCTCCTGCCTGCAATTGATAGCGAGAGCCACGAACGTATGTTCGCCCTTGCGAAGGCTTACCCCGACCTTTGTCGTCCGATGATGGGTCTGCATCCAACATCGGTAAATGACAACCCTCGTTGGCGGGATGAGCTGGCACTCGTTGAACAATATTTTGCCCAGCCGCCTGAGGGTCTGCATTTTTGCGCCGTGGGCGAGATAGGATTGGACTACTATTGGAGTCAGGAGTTCGTTGCAGAGCAACGTGAGGCATTTATTGCGCAGTGCCGTTTGGCGGCACGCCTTAACCTGCCCGTTGCCATACACACCCGCTCGGCGTGGGACGATATGTGTGAGATTTTGGAGAGAGAGACAGCTCTCGCTGCCGAGCGTGGTGAGTCTTTGCGGGGTGTGCTGCACGCTTTTTCGGAAGGAGCTGAAGTCTATCGGCGTCTGCGTGAGTGTGGCGATTGGCTCTTTGGTATTGGTGGCGTGGTGACCTTCAAGAAGAGCATCGTTGCTCAGGCTGTCGCCGAGATGGAGCTGGAGGATATTATTCTCGAAACGGACTGCCCCTACCTTACGCCCGTGCCCTATCGTGGGCGACGCAACGAGTCGGCTTATGTAGCCTATGTATGTGAGAAGGTGGCAGAAATTAAGGGCGTGAGCGCCGAAGAGGTGGCTCGCATAACCACGGCAAATGCCCGCCGTATGTTTCTGCCCAATGAATAGTGACTATTAATATAAGGTAAATATGGAACAGATAATAAGAAATGTGGATAATGCCCACTCCTCGATTCTGCTCATCTATACGGGTGGAACAATCGGTATGCGTCCCGACGAGAAGACGGGTGCGTTGGTGCCTTTCGACTTTAGCGGTATCTACGATGAGTTCCCCTCGTTGCGCCGTCTGAATGTCGATATCGATGTCCACACGATGCCAAAACTTATAGACTCGTCGAACGTGAAACCCTCGGACTGGTGCGCCATTGCTCAGGTTATTCAGGATAACTACGAGAAGTACGATGGCTTCGTCATTCTGCACGGCACAGACACGATGTCCTACACTGCCTCGGCACTCAGTTTTATGCTCGAAAATTTGGCAAAACCTGTAATCTTTACCGGTAGCCAGATACCCATCGGAGTGCTCCGTACGGATGGTCGTGAGAATCTTATTACGGCCATCGAGGTGGCAGCCGCCAAGGTTGACGGGCGCCCCGTTGTGCCCGAGGTTGCGCTGCTTTTCCATAGCCGTCTATGCCGTGGAAATCG
>JAFNUH010000003.1 GCA_017384185.1 Alistipes sp. | reverse complement strand
TTTTATCCAACAAAGGTAACTATTTTGAAATTAAATACACAATAAAGGAACGATTATTGTCACTACAATATTGCTCTAATAGCCATTGATTTCATTAACAATAAATTTTTCACTATGAACAACACTCAAAAAGTTAGTGTAGAACTAAAAAATGGTCGTTTTCGTCTGCTCAATATGGCAAAGGCTGACGACCTGAACCCCAAAGCAATGATACTATGCGCCACGGCACAATGCGCAGGATTTACGGTTATGGGGCTACTGCAGAAAAACAATGTTACACCCAAAACCTTTGAAATTACCATCGAAGGCACACTCGACACCGAAAAGTTGCAAGCCAATAGTCGTTTTCGTAGTTTTGTCATAAATTACAACGTCGAGTGTCGCAGTTTAAACGACCAGCAGTTTGTCAGTCAGGCCATATACGATGCACAGGAGCGTGAGTGCGGGTTGGTTGCTCTGCTCAAAAGCGCAGCACCTGTATCATACGATATTTCGATTTTAAGTACCGACAAGGCAGAATAAACAAAAGGGTAACAGCTTGTTACCCTTTTGTTTATTCTATTGCCGCTAACCTCATATATCCCGACACCGCCACAGCGTAGTTGTATCGAGCCGTAATCGCATTGGTATAAATCTGCAACCAGCTAATTTGCGCCTGCAAGACACTCAATATAGTCACCTGCCCCTCCTTATAGGCGTAGGTGCTGAGTGAGAGATTTTCGCTGGCAATCTCCAAATTTTTAATCGACGAGCGCATCTGCGAATAGCTATTTGTCAACGCACTCCATCCATCAGCCTCCTCCTGCGCAGCATCACGCCGCAACTGTTCAATATCGTTTTCAGCAATTCGTACCGCCGTGCGAGCCTTGTTTACCGCCTGGCGCCGCTCACCCCAATGAAAAATCGGGACATTGAGTCCTACAACAAGCGCACCATCTACGTAAGTTTTTCCCGATGAGTTGGGGTTATAGGTCTGCCACGAGCCACGCAGACCCGCCGTAAGACGAGGATTGTATTGCGCACGAGCGACACGAACACCCTGCTCGGCAACACGTATCGCCAACATTGCCATCTGCATATCGGGACGACGCACGAGCATCTCCTCTACGCTGATACGGCGAGGCATTGAGATAGAGTCCACTATCGAGTTTGCGAGTTCAACCTCCGTAGCCCCCTCACGCCCGAGCATCGTGTTGAATCGGTGGAGAGCAACCTCGTAGTTATTCTGCAACGATATCTGCGAATATTGCGCTTCGCTAAGACTTGCCATAACCTTCAGCAGATCCTCCTTAGCCACATAACCCTCACGATAACGCTCCTCGACAATGCCATACAACGAGCGAATAAAACCGACATACTCCTCCGTAGCAGCAACGTACAGTTTCATTGCCGAGAGACTCCAATAGGCATTATCGGCAGCATATCGCACATTTAGACGCTGCATAACCTCCTTATACTGAGAATACTCGTAGTTATCCTGCGCACGCCGATATGTAGCCCGCACTACCCCACCGCCATACAACACCTGCTCCACCTGTGGCTGAAGCGTGAAGCCCCACAGATCGGCATCTCGTTTTCGGCTGAAATCGGTAGTAAACGAGCCGTTGGCA
>JAFNUH010000245.1 GCA_017384185.1 Alistipes sp. | reverse complement strand
CGTATGGATGCTCAGGTGCGTAACACCAGAGTCCTGTTCCAGGATTTGGAGAAGGAGGAGATTGAGGCTATCATCAAGCGTGCGATGAAGAACTCGGACCGCTACCGTGAGCATAAGAAGCAGGGTATTAGCGAGAAGGAGATTTTCGCCACCTTCGATCAGAAGTGCCAGATGCGTATCTTCACCTTCAAGGGCGAGCGTGATACGCTTATGACACCCCGTGATTCAATCCTCCACCACAAGCGCATTATGCGTGCCTCGCTGGTGGCGATGGACCCCCGCTCGGGTCACGTAAAGGCGTATGTCGGCGGACCTAACTTCCGCTACTTCAAGTACGATATGGCAAAGCAGGGTAAGCGCCAGATTGGTTCTACCGTTAAGCCCTTCATCTATACTTTCGCCATCGACCAGCTCGGTCTTAACCCCTGCACGATGGCACCCAACCTGCCCGTAACAATCGAGACACCGGCAGGTATCTGGTCGCCCAAGGAGGCTGGAAAAGTTGAGTATGACGGCGTTCTGCACCCGCTCTACTGGGGCTTGGCAAACTCACGTAACAACTACTCGGCGTGGATTATGAAGCAGGCAAAACAGCCCGAGACGGTAGCCGACTTCCTCCACAATATGGGTATTCGCAGCTACATCTACCCCGCCTATGCGTTGTGCCTGGGTGCTTTCGAGTCGAACGTTTTTGAGTTGGTCAGCGCCTACTCGACATTCGTCAACGAGGGTGTGCATATCGACCCCATCTTCGTCACCCGCATCGAGGACCGTCAGGGTAACCTCATCTCGAGCTTCATCCCGCAGTCGCAAGATGCCGTGAACAAACATACAGCCTACACAATGCTCACAATGTTGCAGCGTGTTATCACTGCAGGTACGGGAGGTCGTATGACGTGGCAGTTTGGCTTCGACAATATGGATATTGGCGGTAAGACAGGTACCTCGAACGAGAACCGTGATGCGTGGTTTATGTGCGTTACGCCCACACTTGTTGCAGGCTCGTGGGTCGGAGGCGAGGACCAGTCTGTTCACTTTAAGGCACAGGGTGAGGGTAGCGTGATGGCTCTGCCCATCGTCGGCGAGTTCCTCAAGAAGTCGTATGACGACCCCCGCTTAGGCTTGAGTCGCAACGCCAAGTTCTCACGCCCCGAGGGTTGGGTGTCGTACGACTGCCCGAAGGAGATGGCGCCGAGCGAGGGTGAGGTGCAGCAGAGCACGGAGCCTGACGAGTTCTTCGGCTTGTAATTTATTGTAAACTAAGGTTTTCAGGAAAGAATCCCCGAAAATATATTCCACAGAAAAAAGGTTAAAAGGTTAAAGATATGAGAATTGCAATCGTTGGCGCAAGTGGCGCTGTGGGTCAGGAGTTTCTGACCATTTTGAATGAGAGAGTAGATTTCCCCATCGATGAACTGCTGTTGTTCGGCTCGGCACGTAGTGCAGGAACGAAGTATATGTTCCGTGGCAAGGAGATAGAGGTGAAGCTGTTGCAGCACAACGACGACTTCAAGGGTGTCGATATCGCCCTCACTTCGGCTGGTGGCTCTACATCGGTGGAGTTTGCCGAGACCATCACCAAGCACGGCACATTGATGATTGATAACTCGTCAGCTTTCCGTATGGATGCCGACGTGCCCCTGGTTGTGCCCGAGGTGAATGCTGAGGATGCGCTCAACGCTCCCCGCAACATCATCGCCAACCCCAACTGTACAACTATTCAGATGGTTGTGGCGCTGAACGCTATCGAGAAGGTGTCGCACATCGAGAAGGTACACGTTGCTACATATCAGTCGGCAAGTGGTGGCGGTGCGCAGGCTATGGCAGAGTTGAAGCACCAGTATGAGGAGATTGTCGCTG
>JAFNUH010000034.1 GCA_017384185.1 Alistipes sp. | reverse complement strand
TTATCGTAGATGGTATTATCGGCGGTGTAGGCTCGGTTGCGGTGTTCTTGCCTAATATCTTGATTCTCTATCTGTTTATCTCGTTGATGGAGGATTCGGGATATATGGCTCGTGCAGCATTTATTATGGATAAATTGATGCATATGGCGGGGCTGCACGGCAAGTCGTTTATCCCTCTTGTGATGGGTTTTGGATGTAACGTGCCGGCTATTATGGCAACACGTACTATCGAGAGTCGCAGCAGTCGTTTGATTACAATCTTGATAAATCCCTTTATGTCGTGCAGTGCACGTTTGCCGGTATTTATCCTGTTGGCGGGAACATTCTTTGCAGAGCACGCCGGATTGGCATTATTTGCAATTTATATCTTCGGCGGCGTTATGGCTATCCTGACGGCACGAATCCTGCGCCGTTTTATGTTTGGTGCCGATGAGACTCCATTTGTTATGGAGCTACCACCTTACCGTATCCCTACCCTTAACGCTACACTGCGTCATATGTGGGAGCGTAGCGAGCAGTACCTAAAGAAGATTGGAGGTCTGATTTTGGTTGCCGCTATTCTTATCTGGTTCTTGAGTTATTACCCTCGTGCGGAGTATAACAATATCGAAAATACGGAGGTTGTTGAGAATCTTTCGGGAGTAGATGCTATGGCTCACTCTGAGAACTCATACCTGGGTCGTATCGGAAAGTTCTGCGAGCCTGCTATGGAGCCTTTGGGCTTGGATTGGCGAGCAAGTGTGGCTCTGTTGTCGGGTGCGGCAGCCAAGGAGATTGTAGTATCGACGTTGGGCGTTCTTTACTCTGTCGAGGATGCCGAGAGTAATAGTAATTCACTATCGCAACATCTTATAGCCTCGGGTAACTACTCACGTGCTGCGGCTTTGGCTATGATGATATTTGTGTTGTTGTACTTCCCCTGTATCGCTACCGTGTCGGCTATTGCGCAGGAGGCTGGTGGCTGGAAGTGGGCACTCTTTTCGGTTGTATATAATACGTTGCTGGCTTGGGTGGTTGCATTTGCTGCTTACCAAATTGGAGGATTTTTTGGACTGTAAATTACTCGAATATGAAGAGCTATAAAAGAGATGGAACAAATCGTATAGTCTATTCTAAAGATATGAAACTCATAGAGTTGATAGATGCTGATTATGAGTTGCTGTCGATTCTTTTGCGAATGGATATACAGTTGCCTTTTGGTGATGTGTCGGTGGAGGAGATGTGCCATCGATATAATATGTCGCCGACGCTGTTTCTTATGATTTGTCAAATATATGCGTGTGCCGATTATGAGCCTGATGTGGCAGAGTTGCACTCGTCGGATTTGCTTCACGTGGTGGATTATCTGCGTGCTTCGCATCGCTACTATCTGGAGTCGCTACTGCCATCTATTGCCAAAGGTGTGGAGCGTGTTTTGGAGGGTTGTGATGCAAAGCAGAGTGTTATTTTGCGTAAGTTCTATGACGACTATGCCGAGGAGGTGCGTGCGCATCTCAACTATGAGGAGACGACAATATTCCCTCACGTGAAGAGTGTCATTGAGGGTGTTCCAAGCGATAACCGTATGGCGGAGTTTATGGCACATCACACCGATATTTGCGACAAGGTGGACGATATAAAGAGTATCGTGATAAAGTACCTTCCCGAGTCGTGCCCTACCTCTGTGCGTTGCGATTTGCTGTTCGACCTCTTCCGTATGCGAGATGATTTGTCGAAACATACGCTTATCGAATTAAAGTTGTTGACCCCGATGGCTATTGCCGAGGAGAGAAGATTGAAGCGATGAGAAAGTTTCGTGTGGCGATAGTTGAACCATCTACCATAATTGCCGAGGGCGTTGCAACGCTTGTGGTGCGGAGTGGTGAATTTGAGGTGGTATATTCGAGTGGCGATTTGCGACTGCTCGTAGAGCGTTTTGCAGTTATAGAGCCCGATTTGGTTATTGTAGGCTCTCAGGTTGTGGGAGCTAATTCTCAGCCTCTGCGTAGTCTATACCCCGAGTTGCAGGGTGTGGCGTTGGCGCTCTTATCTACTACGGTGTGTGACGAGGATGTAGTGCGTCAGTTTGATGGTGTGTTGAATATATATGATGCTCAGGCGCAGATTATCCGAAAGCTT
>JAFNUH010000033.1 GCA_017384185.1 Alistipes sp. | reverse complement strand
TGAGAGGTTGTAGGTCTGGCTCAGAGCCTGTTCGATGATAGTTGTGTCGGCAACGGTGTCGGCAGCAGTTGAGAAGCCTGCGATGGCAAAGACTATAAGAGCTACAACAAGCGAAGGCGTTGTTGTAATCATCATATACTTAATATGCTTAAAGAGTGGTACCTCGGCAGTAGATGATGCCAGGACGGTGGTATCGCTCATCATCGAAATCTTGTCGCCAAAGTATGCGCCCGAGATAATTGCACCCGCAATCCAGCCATCCTCAAATCCCAATGCACGACCAATACCCATCAGCGCCACACCTATTGTTGCAATCGTTGTCCACGACGAGCCTGTCAGCAATGAAATTACGGCGCAGATGATGCACGAGGCGGGAAGAAATATCGAAGGGTGGAGAATCTTCAATCCATAGTAGATGAGCGTTGGGATAATACCACTCGCCATCCACGTGCCGGCAATAGCACCGATAAGTAGCAGGATAATAAGTGCGGGCGTTGCACTTCTCATATTATCTACTACGGCATTCTCTAACTCCTGCCATTTACGTTTGTAGATACCCATCGCCATAGCAGTACATACCGCCGAGGCTGTGATGAGCGAGAGCTGACTACCACCTGCGATGGCATCGGCACCGAAGAGTTTTATCGTTAGCGCAAGAAATATCACCAATACCGCAAGGGGTACGAATGATATTGCAAGCGAGGGTTGTTTTGCAGTTTTGTTCTCCATATTTTTTACATATCTAGCGCACAAAGATACGCAAAACCTTGAAAATGCTCTATAAATATGCAAAAAGATAGCACGATAAATGATACAATATCGGACTAAATTTGTATATTTGCATTACAAGTAAAGGATTTTTTATGTTACGATTATCGCTTATAGTAGCCACATATAACCGCTCGTCATCGCTTATTCGAGCTTTGGAGTCGGTCATCGAACAGAACGCCCCCGCATCGGAGTGGGAGTGTATCGTGATTAATAATAATTCGACTGATGATACTCAGGAGCGTGTGGCGGAGTTCGTGGCGGCACACCCTGACCATAATATCCGTATGGTTACGGAGCTTAGACAGGGTCTTTCGTTTGCTCGTAATCGTGGTATAAGGGAGAGCGAGGCGGAGTATATCGCAATTATCGATGACGATGAGCGCATCTCGCCCGACTTTATCGCATCATATATCTCATTCTTTGACTCTACACCCGATGCTGTTGCTGCGGGTGGTCCCATCGTTGCCGAGTATCCTACGGGTCGTCCCCGCTGGATGTCGCACTTTACCGAGCGTCCCGTTGCCAATACGATGTACTTTGGCGATGAGGTGCGACTCTTCCCTAAAGGTCGTATCCCAGGTGGCGGAAATATGGCTCTGCGTCGTTCTTCGGTTCGTCGATATGGAGTCTTCGATACCTCGTTGGGATATGTTGGGGAGTCGTTGGTTGGTGGCGAGGAGAGCGACCTGTTTGAGCGTCTGCGCATAGCCGAGGCGAAGTATTACTACGTGCCTAAGGCTGTGATGTACCACATTATACCGGCAGAGAAATTAACTTCGGAGTATCTCTCTCGTTTGAGCTATAATATCGGTGTTAGCCAGTTGCGCCGAGCAAAATTCTACCATCGAGTAGCTCTTGTGCGTATTCAGGAGATTGTTAAGTGGGTGATAACCGTAGTCTTGGCGTTGTGGTATATCGTTACGCTTCAGTGGAGCAAGGCTCGCTATTTGTTGATGATGCGTCGTAATATAACACGAGGATTGTATAGCAACTAAAAAAGGTGTCCAACTTGGACACCTTTTTAGTTGATTATATCGACAGAATCTTTACAATA
>JAFNUH010000244.1 GCA_017384185.1 Alistipes sp. | reverse complement strand
GTGAACTCATAATCGACATTATCACGCTGCACGGCTTTTAATCCGACTTTTTCGGGTACCATCTTACCGTTCTTATCAGAGAGAACATAATCCTGCTTTGAACGCATCGTGCAGATGATATGCGAGGATGATGTAAGAATACGCTGAATAAAGTCATTTTGTCGAGGTGTGACCTTCGCCCAATTAGCGAATGAGTTGCCTTGCAGGTTGGCGTGATAATCCAAGAGATAATCCCAACAGTGAGAGATGCTGTCGATGATTATTACTTCTGCACCTGCTTGCTCACAAATAGAGATAGCCTCAATATAGGTTTCGGGAGCATAGTTGTCGAGGGTGAGAACCTGATACCCGCCAAGATGAGCGTACAAATCTGCTGAACAATTCTCGGAGTCGATAACTGCGATCTTCGACCAGTCGCCCGTCATACCGTAGGCGATAAGTAGTGATGAGTAGGTTTTGCCCGAGCCACTCGCACCAGCCAGAGCCAAGCGCATCTTCGCTGCTCGGCGCATAGATTGTCGTAACTGCATAATACAAAATAATTTAAATGGTTAAACATACAATAACTAACCATCTTTGGTTCGTCTTAGTAAGTTGAATTGTAATGTAACCTGTGGCAATATTTAGAGAAAATCGTGTTGAAAATATCAGCGGAAAATTATCCCTGAAAACATCTTCCCATACAACCTATGTGGAGGGGTATTTTTATGGGTATTTGCGGATGGATAGTATATTACTAAATCAAATTTTATAGGTGTTATTATGAAATATTTCCTTTAGAAATTAATCTTAATATTATATATAAACTTAGTGCTATAGTTGTATAACTAGCAGGGGTTGTAATAAAAACTATTTGCAATAGTTGTATATAACAATATTTTAGTTATATTTGTAATACAAAATTTTAATCAACAAAAATACCTGTAATTATGAGAATTTATTTGTTGCTATTATTTGTATTAGGTACAGCCTTAAATGCCTCTGCACAAGTAATTATTTCTGGCGAGACTCGTGATGCCAAAAGTAAGCAGGCTGTTGCGGGCGTAAACGTGATGTTGCAGGATGTGCAGCGTCGTGTGATGTATGGATATTCGATAAGTAACGACAAGGGAGAATATTCAATCACATACAAAGGTCAAGCCGACTCTCTGCAGGTTGTGGTAACAGGTTTTAATATCAAACAACAATCTCATTTAATTGTTGCACGTACTCAACGTATAGATTTTAATATCGAATACGAAGAGATGAAGATTCGTGAGGTTACTGTTCTGGCAAAATCCGTAGAGCGACAGTCTGACACTATTGTATATAATGTATCGAGCTATGCCAATGTAACAGACCGCTCAATTGGAGATGTTTTGCGTAAGATGCCAGGTATTTCGGTAGCCACTTCTGGAGAGGTAAAATACAACGGTCTTGCAATTAATAAATTCTATGTCGAGGGTATGGATATGTTGGAGGGGCGTTATGGTATTGCAACTAACAACATACAGGCAAAGGATATCGCCCGTGTGGAGTTATATGAAAATCACCAACCAATTAAGGCGTTGAAAGATTTGGTTGACTCTGACCGTGCAGCCATCAATCTGCGCTTGAAAGACTCTGCTAAAGGAGCGTGGAATGGAACCATACAGGCTGGAGCTGGCTACAAGCCGTGGATGTGGAACGGCGAGGCTTCTATTATGTTTTTTGGTCGAAAGTTTCAAACCTTAAATGTTTACAAAACCAATAACGCAGGTAGTGATGTTGCCCGTGAGTTGACCTCTTTTTATGGAGGTTTCGGGAGTTCTTCGTCAATGTTGGGAGTACATTTTCCAACAACTCCCAATTTGGCAGAGAGCCGTTTTCTAAACAATAAGATTCATACAGTATCAACCAATGCCATCACGAAACTTAATGATGATTTAGAGCTTACGGTTAATGCTCACTATGCCCACGATTACCAAACTGCAGAGGGTGAATCGAGAACAATATACTATCTTCCCGATAATCAACTTATGACCATCAATGAGCGTACGACATCGAGTCGTAAGTATGACCAAACCGAGGCGTCGTTGCAGTTACGTGCAAATACAAATAAATATTATCTGCGTGAACAGCTCTCGTTCAACGGACGATGGGATGATGATAGTGGTATAGTCAATAGTAATGATGAGACAACAAACCAATATCTTAAGCAGCCTCGCATATCGGCAAGAAATATCTTTTCTTATGTTCGTCGATGGGAGCGATGGTCGCTGAGCATTGATTCAGATACAGATTACAACAATCAACAAGCAAGACTTCGCATATTACCGATGTTGTATGATGATGTTATAGATACCTCGGAGGAGTATCCCAATGCTGAGCAGACGATGTATTCACAACATTTTCGCTCAAGCAACTCCATTTCAACAGCATATACCGTCAGCCGTTGGAGCTTTATGCTAAGTGCTCGCCTTAATGCTGATATTGAAAATATGGAGTCGGAGCTAATGGCGATGAACGATAGTTACGCAACTCTTGCGGCAAGAGACCAAATGAAAAATGATATTAATTGGCAACGATATGATTTGATTCTCTCGCCTACGATTAGATATAGCGCAGGAGATAAGCTATCTGCAAATATCGGTATGCCAGTCGATTTATTCGCCATATCATCAAAGGACTATATTCGAAAGGATAATCTTCGCAGAAATAATGTTGCTTTGCAACCATTTGTATCGCTTAATGCCACACTCCTCCCCGAATTAAAATTTACGGGTAGAGCCTCTTACTTTGAGAACTATGGAGGTTTATACGATTCGTATGCAGGTTATATAATGAGCGATTACCGTATTATATCTAACAGAGTGAGTGAGCAGAGCAAAATTGCCCGACAGAGCTATTCTGCATCGTTATCCTATGGCAACACTCTTCGTGCGCTGTTTGGCTCTATAAATGTAAGTTATTGGCGACAGAAAAGTAACCTTATGTATGGCGTAACCTACGAAGGCTCTTTGAGTCGTACAACAGCTACGTTGATGGATAACTACTCTTCTGGTTACAATATAGGCGGAACTCTTAGCAAGCGTTTTGATGCCATAGCATCAACTTTCTCGCTATCGGGAGTATATACCAATTCATCAACGGAGGTTTTACGCCAAGAGGTGCTTATGCCCCTGCAAAGCGAGATGACAACGTTGGGTGCAAGTGTTAATACTCGATTTTCCAAAGCCTTGCGCCTAAACTATACGGCTGATTATGTAAGTAGTCGTAGTCGAATTGATGGTAGATCACTTTCGCCGATTGAGCGTGTACAGCAAACCGCAACACTTGATTTGATTATTCGTAACAAGTTGATTTGCCGAGTTGGAGGTGAACACTATTTTAACTCTGCAATTGGTGGCGACGACCGCAATATGTTTTTCCTTGATGCGGGTATAACATATAAAAGCAAGCGTGTGGATTATGTATTAGATATGCGCAACTTGATGGATGTCTCCTCGTTTAGTTCTGCATCGCAGAGTGATATAACAGATTATATGTACACCTACCGCCTGCGCCCCGCCTCTGTAATGTTTACTGTTAAATTTAGTCTGAGATAGATATGAAACAGATTAGATTATTTGTGATAGTATTTATGTTTGTATTCACAAATCCAACTTTTGCGCAGATAACCAGCCCTGCGATGATTGAATATCTCAACCAGAAGAGAGCCGAGAGCCCTTTTACGGGACATTATACATTAAAAGAGACTGAAGCTGCTTATTGTATGATGAATGATTCGGTTGTATTAGATGAATGCAAAATCAGAGTGGAATATAC
>JAFNUH010000243.1 GCA_017384185.1 Alistipes sp. | reverse complement strand
GGTGACGAGCAGCAACGTCGCAACGTGGCACGCCTGGCTGCGGGCGATTTGATTGAGATGCGCCGCCTGACGGGTGGCGAGGAGGATTCGGTGCGAGCAGAGAGCTTCGAGATGTTCTGCCGACTGATGCGCCTCTCCTATAACGACAAGCACCTTGAACTCATCGACTGGGCAGACGAGATGGCACAGCTCACACGTGAGCAACAACGCTCTATGCTGCTGCACTCGGCTCGCCTTTTGCGTGAGAGTTATATGCTCCACGCAGGCTTGGGCTCGATAAGCTACCTGTGGGGTGAGGAGGCTAAGTTCTGCAACAACTTCGCACCCTTCATCGGCAACCAGAACATCGAATTTTTAATCGGCGAGATTGAGTCGGCTATGCGCCAGATAAGCCAAAACGGCAACGCCCGCATAGTCTTCACGCACTTTGCCCTCGCCGTGAGTAAACAGATAAACCGCCTGCGCTGATGAGCCGTGTCGTGCTGCTCACGGGGAGCAACCACCCCGACAAGGAGGCTATCCTCAGCCGCACCGCCACACTCGTAGGGGAGCGCATAGGGGCTATCACGGCTGCCTCGCAGATATACTACTCCGAGCCGTGGGGCTTTCAAGCCGAGCGAGCCTTCGCCAATCAAGCGTTGGCGATAGATACAACGCTCTCGCCCCACGAGGTGCTGGATGCCGCCCTTGCAACGGAGCAGACCGTAGGACGTGACCGAGAGGCAGAGCTACGGGAGAAGAGCACAACGGGCGAGCGTTATGCCTCACGCACGGTGGATGTCGATGTGATGTTCTACGACGATGAGATTATCGACACGCCCCGCCTTAAAGTGCCCCACCCGCTGCTGCACCTGCGGGAGTTTGCGCTGGAACCGCTGTGCGAGATTATGGCAGAGTACCGCCACCCGCAGATGGGACGAACGCTGAAAGATATTTACGAAGAGTTAAAGGGCGATGCAACCGCCCAAAAGATATAGGATATGAAAAAATTGGTTATAAATAGTGCTTTGCTACTCGTTGCCGCCCTCGGCTTGCACGGTTGCTTCAAGAGCACGGTTGGCTACACATACTTCAATCTGGCAGTATATGACCAGATGGAGTCGGAAGATCAGTTCAAACCCTCGACCGACATCGACACCTACGCCTTCTGGGTCGATACCACCGATTGGTATATCGCCTCGTGGGAGGATGCCGTCTCACGTCGTATAACCAACAAAACTACGGGCGAGGTGCTTGCCGACCCCGCATCGATTGGCGAGTTCAACTCCTCGGATCGTTACCAGAGTTCGCTCTTTGTCAACAAGCCTATCTCGATGCTGGTGGTGGTGAACAACGCCCTGCAACGCTACGCCTACCGCAAGTATGAGCTTCCGGAGAATCTCTCGGAGGTCTTCGCCAAGCTCTATATGGCAGCGTGGCGTCCCACCCACACCTCATCGGGATGGACCGTAGTAAACCCCTTCTACACTACCACCCAGCCCGATGACGAAGGCTCGGAGGATAACCTCGTAACAGAATAACACTAAGCAGATGAGAAAAATAGATATATTCCCCACACGTCTGGCTACTGCCATCGTGCTGCTCCTCTTCGGCGGAGCCTTCCTGTCACGCTGTGCCTCTATCGGCTCGCCCACGGGTGGTCCGAAGGATACACTTGCACCCGTGATTATCTCGGTAACACCCGAGTTGAACTCCACCAACTTCAAGAGCGACCGTATCTACCTCGCCTTCGACGAGTATGTGCAGCTCAAGGACCAGCAGAAGGAGCTCTTCACCTCGCCCGCAATGCGCAAGAAGCCCAAAATCTCGCTGCGTGGTCGAGGCATTCATATCGAGATTGAGGACGACTCGCTCCTGCCCAACACCACCTACGCCATCGAGTTTGGTGCAACCGTAGTCGATAACAACGAGGGTAACCCCCTCTACGGCTTGCGCTACGTATTCTCTACGGGCGACAAGATTGACTCGCTGGTGATGTCGGGCTACACCGAGGATAGCCAGAAGCTGGACTCTATGGGTCGCACCTTCATCTACTTCTTCGAGGCGGACTCTGTCGAGGTGCCCGATAGCTACGACTCGACGATGTTTAAGTATAAACCCTCGAAGATTGCCCGCTCGCAGAAGAACGGTATCTTCATTGCGCAGAACCTCAAACCTGTCGATTACCGCATCTACGCCTTCTACGACACCAACGACAACCAGGCATACGAGCCCTCGATAGATAAGGTCGGCTTTCTGGATGGCACCTACAACCCCTCGAAGATGCCCGAGTTCAAGATATGGTACGACTCCGTGCGCCGTTACTACTCGGCAGACCCGCAGCTCTACCTGCGTATGTTCACCGACGTTAGCTTCAGCCGTCAGTCACTCAAGGAGTCACAGCGCCCCGAGCAGAACCGTGTGAAGCTCTTCTTCAGCGCTCCCCGCCCCGAGATTCTGAAGCTGGAGCTGGATAGCGTGCCCTCCGACAAGATTATCATCGAGCCTGAGACCGAGGGTCGTGATACCCTCTCGTTGTGGCTCGGCGTTGACCCCGACAGACTGCCAGACACCATACGAGGCACGATAACATACCTCAAGCACGACTCCGTGCGTGTGTTGCGTGAGGCTACCGAGAAGCTCTCGCTTGCGTGGCGCCGTGTCGAGTCACGTGAGCAGGAGCGTGAGCGTGAACGTCAGGAGAAGGCGAAGGCTAAAGCCGAGGCTGAGGGCAAGGAGTGGCGTGAGCCGCCAACACCCTCGACCTTCAAGATGGTGCAGCCCTCGCTCAAGGCTGAGGTGAACCCCGAGGAGGACTTGCTCCTTGAGTTCGCAACGCCGCTCACACGCTTCGACTCAACGTCGTTCGAGCTTCTGTCGTGGAGCGACAAGAAGGATACACTGCGTGAGAAGGTCACCTTCCGTCCCGACTCTATCAACCCCCGCAAGTGGCGTATGCACTCACAATGGACCCCCGAGCGAGAGTATAAGCTCTACATCCCCACCGATGCCTTAGCCGACATCACGGGCGAGGGCAACGACTCACTTACGCTCAACCTCACCGTCTCGGATATCGAGAAGTTCGCTACGCTCAATCTCAAGGTTATCCCCCGCCTGGAGGGTGTCGTATATGTTGTGCAGCTGCTCGACTCGTCGAACAAGCCTCTGCGTGAGTTCCGAGACATCGGCGCAGGCAACCACACCATCAACTACGTCCCTGCCGGCGAGGTGCGCATCCGCATCATCGAGGATTTGAACGGCAATGGCAAGTGGGATTCGGGTAATATGGTCGAGCGTCGCCAGAGCGAGCGTGCCGAGTTCTACAAAAACGAGAAGGAGGAGGAGCTCTTCACCACCAAGACAGGCTGGGAGTTTGAGTTCACATTCGATATGGCAAAGATTTTCGCACCCGTAACTATGGAGCAGCTCATCGAGCG
>JAFNUH010000242.1 GCA_017384185.1 Alistipes sp. | reverse complement strand
GCCTGCTCCATAAGCTCCATAAATGTGAGCTTGTCGTAATCAATCTTCGCCTTCTCGCTCTGCTGATTACCGCCACAAGCCACCGCAAAGAGAAGCGCAGCGAGAATTATAGACTTGAATAGAGTCTGAATCTTTTTCATCGTTTAAAATTTTTATTAGGTTTTACATATTTTTCGTTTCTTGACTGCGCAGAGTTACGCTGTTGCGTGCGACCCTGCGGCTGACGACCCTGTGGCTGTCGCTGACCACCACCCTTATGTGGCAACGATGCGCCATCACGGAAGAAGTATGACTTCTGGCGGCGCTTATCATCCTGCGAGCGAGCCACATATACCTTCTCGCCCGTGTAGGGATTCTCGCCCGTGTAGAACATAACAGACGAGAGAGTCATCGGCGTGGGTGTAAGGTCCTGCACCTGCTCCAAATCGAAGTGCAAGCGTCCCAACACCTTCTGCGAGAGGGCTTTCATATCCTGCTCACGGCATCCCGGGTGCGAGGAGATGAAGTATGGAATAAGCTGATAACGCAGACCATTGCGTGAACAAATCTCACGGAAGTCACTATTGAGCTGCTCGAACATCGCAAACGGAGGCTTGCGCATAAAGTTCAGCACGTGCTCCTCGGTGTGTTCGGGGGCAACCTTCAGGCGTCCCGAGGTGTGGTGTTTGATAACGGTTTCGAGGTAAGGCGAGTTGTCGAACAAATCGTAACGGATGCCGCTACCGATAAATGCCTTCTTAATGCCCTTCACCGCACGTATCTTTTCGTAAAGAGCCAACAATGGTTTATGGTCATTATTCAAATTGGGGCACATCTTCGGGTGGAGGCACGAGGGACGACGGCACTTGCGGCAAGCATCCTGATTCTTGCCACCCATACGATACATATTCGCCGACGGTGCTCCCACATCCGAGAGGTAGCCTCGGAAGTCGGGCATCTTCGTCACCTTCTCAACCTCGGCAAGGATAGAGCGCTCACTGCGTGAGTTGATAAACTTTCCCTGATGTGCCGAGATGGTACAGAAAGCACAGCCACCAAAGCATCCACGATGGATATTTATCGAGTGCTTAATCATCTCCCACGCAGGAATATCGCCCTTGCCACGATAGCGGGGGTGCGGCGCACGCTCGTAAGGAAGGTCGAACGAGTGGTCCAGTTCCTCGGTCGTAAGGGTTGTATTTGGCGGGGTGACAACGATATACTTATCGCCCACCTGCTCGACAAGCGTCACATTAGGCTCCATAACGTTGCTGAGCGTCTCCTCCTCAACAAAGTTTTTCGAGAAGGCCTGCTTATCGCTACAACACTCCTCGTATGAAGATAAAATCTTGGTTGTCGCTGGGTCAAGGCGCTCGACATAGCTCTTATCGGCAACGAATGCCACCTGATTTATCTTGCGCAGCAACTTGGCATTATATCCGTTACGCATCGCCTTAGCCACCTGCTGCACTACCCTCTCTCCCATACCGTAGATAAGCAGGTCGGCACCACTCTCCACAAGCATCGAGGGCTTTAGGCTATCGCTCCAATAGTCGTAGTGCGTCAGTCGGCGTAACGACGCCTCGATACCACCCACAACAACGGGAACGTGCGGGTAGAGGCGTTTAAGAATCTGCGTATATACCGTTGCGGCGTGGTCGGGGCGGAAGCCAGCCTTGCCACCAGCCGTATAGGCATCATTACTACGCAGGCGGATGTTTGCCGTATAGTGGTTTACCATCGAATCCATAGCACCCGCCGAGACACCGAAGAATAGGCGTGGTGCGCCGAGCTTTGTAAAGTCACGCAGGTCATCACGCCAATTGGGTTGCGGCACGATAGCCACACGATACCCCTCAGCCTCCAGCAGACGACCTATGACGGCTGCGCCAAATGCCGGATGGTCGATATAGGCATCACCCGTGAAGAGGATTACATCGATGTAATCCCATCCCAAAGCACGAACCTCTTTTATGGTAGTTGGTAAAAACATAGGCTACTCCTCTTCCATTTTTCTGGCTGCAACATAGCCATCCCACTTAGCGATTACGGCTAACAAATCTGCGGGCAGTTCACTCTCGAAGTAGATATCCTCGCCCGTTGTGGGGTGCACAAAGCCCAGCGAACGGGCGTGCAGAGCCTGACGAGGTAGCAACGTAAAACAATTTTCGATAAACTGCTTATACTTCGAAAAGGTTGTACCCTTCAATATTCTGTCGCCACCGTAGCGAGAATCGTTGAACAGAGGGTGTCCCTGCCACGACATATGCACACGTATCTGGTGTGTGCGACCCGTCTCGAGGCGGCACTCCACAAGGGTTACATAGCCGTAGCGCTTCAGTACCTTATAGTGCGTCACGGCGTGCTTGCCATCCGAGCCATCGGCAAAGACATACATCTGCAATCTATCCTTTGGGCTACGACCGATATTTCCCGTAATCGTACCCTCATCCTCCTCCAGATTACCCCACACAAGGGCTACATAACGGCGGTGGATAGTGTGGTCGAAGAACTGCTTGGCAAGGCGAGCGTGCGCACGCTCATTCTTAGCCACAACGAGCAGACCCGACGTATCCTTATCGATGCGGTGTACCAATCCTGCACGCATATCGCCATCCTGAAACAGAGGAATATCCTTCAGGTGGTGCGTGAGGGCATTGACAAGCGTACCGCTATAATTTCCGCAACCCGGGTGAACGACCATACCCGCCTCTTTGTTTACAATCAGCAGGTCGTCATCCTCATATACGATCTCCAGCGGAATATCCTCGGGAATAATCTCAATCTCTCGCTTCGGGTAGGGCATAACGAGCGTGATGCGGTCCATAGGCTTAACCTTGTAGCTCGACTTTGCCGCAACGCCATTTACCAGGATGTTACCGCTATCGGCAGCCGCCTGTATGCGGTTACGTGAGCAGTGCTCCATACGGTCAACAAGGTACTTATCCAGACGCAACATCTTCTGTCCCTTATCCACCGTGATGGCAAAGTGCTCGAACATCTCGTCGGCACCCTCCGAGAGCTCATCGTCGCCCGCAGCAAGGGAATCCATCTCTACCTCTGCTAACAACTCGTCGTTGAGAGAGGCAATATTATCTTGAATATCAGTCATTATCAAATACTAAAAAAATTCATCCTCATCGGTCTCTGTTACGTTGGCACTTTGGGCGCTACTCTGCTGCAACGCCTTCATCAAATCCTGACGCTGCGCACTCTCCACCTGCTCCAACGAATCACGCAGAGCCTCCTCTGCCTCCAGACGCTGCTCCTCCAGGTCACGAGCCTGCTTATCCGAAGCCTGGCTGTTCTTCTCGACCATCTTATCATCGAGCGTGAGCCACAAATCTACGGCTGCGCCCAACTCCGCCGTTGCGTTGTGAGCCACCGACTGACGATATACACGTGCATCCTTCTGGTTCAGTAGATTTATACCCTTATCGAATGTCACCTTGCCGATGTTTAGACCCTGCTCCCACAGACGGCTCTTTGCCGCCTGCAAGCTCTGACCGATAGCCTTCGGCACGATGGTGGTGTTACGCTCAGGCTCAACACCCACCTTCAGCACCACGCCCGAGCCCATCTCAATCTCAACCTTCGACTCACGTGTCATCTCACGTCCCTCGACAATCTCCGCCAAGACGTAGTTGGTTGCTATATCCTCCTCGTAGATAAGCTTCTCGATACCCAAGCCTGCTACCTCCAGCATATTCTTCGCCTGACGCAGTGAGCGACCCGCAACATAGGGCACCTGCACCATCTTCTCACGGAACGAGTTGATAGTAACATATACCTTACGACCCGCCTTAACCTGAACACCTCCCTTAGGTAGCTGGTCCAACACCACGCCACCCTCGTATGCCGGCACGAACAACGAGTCGTTGATGATTATCTCCAGACGCTCATCGTCGGCAATACGCTCGGCATCGGCAATCTTCACACCCATAAAGTCGGGCACCGTGCGATGTGTGCCGTGGCGTGTGATGACGCTCATAAAGATGCTCGATGCCACGATGATAAGCACCAGCACCACACCGATAAGCAGAGCGTGATATACTACGGGTGATGCCTTCAGGCGTGCAATCCACCCCTGCAAGCTACCCTGCTTGACGCTCTTTCTGCTACTTCTTCTCTTCTCCATATCTACTTGTTTTCAATCTCATTATAGTGTGTATCTCGCTCCACAGCACGGAAGCCGGCACGCTCAACCATCTCACGCATCTGCTCGACGCTCATACGTGGACGCTGGTCGTCGGCACCCGCCATCGAATAAATTTTGGTCGAGTCGTCAATCGTGCCATCAATATCATCGGCACCAAACGCCAGAGCCATCTCCGTAGTCTGCTTGCCATACATAACCCAATACGCCTTGATGTGGGGCACGTTATCCAGAATAAGGCGGCTCATAGCAAGTGTGCGCAGGTCATCGGTAATAGGCACCTCGCCAATCTCGGACATAGAGTTACCGAAGTTACGATACTTTAGCGGAATAAAGGCGTTCAAACCGCCCGTCGCATCCTGCAACTCACGAAGGCGCAGCAGGTGGTCGATGCGGTGCTCGATGCGCTCGATGTGACCATACAACATCGTGGCATTGGTGCTTATACCGAGTGTGTGTGCCGTACGGTGTACATCGAACCACTCCGCCGTTGAGCCCTTATCGGGGCAAATCTCGGCACGTACCTTCTCGTCGAAAATCTCGGCGCCACCGCCCGGAATAGCCTCCATACCCGCATCAATCAACATCCTTAGACCCTGCTCGGTCGAGAGTCCCGCCTTGCGAATCATATACGATAGTTCGATAGCAGTAAATGCCTTGACAGCCACATCCGGCAGGATTGCCTTCACACGACGAATCATATCGCAGTAGTAATCCAACCCGTGCTCGGGATGCACGCCACCCACGATATGCACCTCTGTAACGCCACGACCCTCATACGAGCGCACAAGCTGCTCAACCTCCTCCATCGACATATCCCACGCCTCGGGGCTACCCTTCGGACGGCGGAACGAGCAGAACTTACAATTAAAGACGCAAGTGTTGGTCGGCTCGAGGTGGAAATTTTTGTTATAAAAGACCTTATCGCCGCTAATGGAGCGTTTCTTAGCCACAGCCAACTCACCCAAACGCCACAGCGGAGCATCCTGCCACAGCGTGAGTGCATCCTCAGCCGTGAGGCGCTCGCCCTGAGCTACACGAGCTGCTATACCTTCCCAATTACCCATTATTTCGGAGCTTTACGATAGAGATAAACTGCCACAATGGCAAAAATTATATTCGGTATCCACACCGCCAAACCTACGGGCAAGCCACCACTCTTGGCAAACTCCTCGAAGACACGGTTGAACATAATGTATGTAAAGCAGAGTGTGATACCAATTCCAATATGCAGACCCGTACCGCCTCGCACCTTACGTGACGAAAGCGACACACCGATAAGCGTCAGGATAAAGGTCGCCATCGGGTATGCGTAGCGTGTATGGCGCTCCACCTCGATGAGGTTGATAGAGTCGGAGCCCTTCATACGTTGCTGGGCGAGGAAGCGATTCAACTCGCCAATCTTCATCGTCGAGATGGTCTGCTCAACACGTCCCAACTCACGCACATCGAGCGAGATGAGAGTATCGAGGTCTCGCAGCTGATTAAATGTCTCACGACCATCCTCATCGGTTGTGCGGATAATATAGCGCTGCGCCGTCCAGCGACTTGTCTCGGGGTCAACGCTCACGTCCGAAGCCTCCAGCGTCTGACGAATTGTCGTACCGTCAAACTGCTCGATGGCTAAGAACGAGGCTTTATTGTTGTTCGAGAAGCCACGCACATAGACAAACTGCCCAGGCTCAAGCTGGCGATATATGTGGCGGTCGTACTGCTCGTTTTTATACTTCTTGAAGTATGTCTGACGGAAATTCACACACGCCACCTGCGACTGGGGGATAACCCACAGATTGAGCGTAAGCGAGAGCAACATAATAGCCAACGCACCCAAGAAGTAGGGCCACATCAGACGGCGGAAGCTCACACCACCCGACAGCATAGCGATAATCTCGGTCTGGTAAGCCATCTTCGAGGTGAAGAAGATTACCGAGATAAAGGTAAACAGACCACTGAACTGGTTGATGAAGTCGGGGATGAAGTTGACATAGTAGTCGAAGATGATTGCCGACCACGGGGCGTGCGACTCGGTGAAGTTATCGACACGCTCGGCGTAGTCGAAGACCACCAGAATCACCGTAATCATAGCGATTGCAAAGGCGTATGTTCCGAGGAACTTACGGAGTATATAACGATCCAGAATCTTCAGTCCTGGCCACGATAGTTTTATCTTATCCATTCTCAAAATATCTTTTCGGCTATGGAGCCGACTTTTTCAATTCTTGGTTTCCGGCTACAAACGACGGCTCAGCTTCTCAACCATCTCCCTCTTCCACTGCGACCAATCGCCCGCAATGATGTGGCGGCGAGCCTCACCCACCAACCAGAGGTAGAATGCAATGTTATGCAGCGATGCAATCTGTGCCGCAAGCATCTCCTTGCAGACCACAAGGTGGTGAACATACGCCTTCGAGTAGAGTGTATCGACAAAGCTTGCGCCGTTGGGGTCGAGCGGCGAGAAATCATCCTCCCACTTCTTGTTGCGCAGGTTGATAGTACCCTCCGAGGTGAAAATCTGCGCATTGCGACCATTACGTGTAGGCATCACACAATCGAACATATCCACACCACGGTCGATAGCCTCCAAAATATTTATCGGCGTGCCGACACCCATCAGGTAGCGAGGCTTATTCTCGGGCAAAACAGCATTTACAACCTCAATCATAGCATACATAACCTCCGTCGGCTCACCCACAGCCAAACCTCCGATAGCATAGCCGTCAGCATCGTACTGCTGCACGTTCTCTGCCGCCTTAGCTCTCAGGTCGGGGTATGAACAACCCTGCACGATGGGGAACAACGACTGGTAGTGACCCCACTTGGGTTGGGTCTGGTGGTAGCGGTTAAAGCATCGCTCCAGCCAACGCTCGGTCAGAGCCAGCGACTTTGCGGCATACTCCTTCGGGGCATCTCCCGGGGGACACTCATCAAATGCCATCATAATATCGGCACCGATTGTACGCTCGGTGTCAATCACGCTCTCGGGCGTGAAGAGGTGCTTCGAGCCGTCGATATGCGAACGGAAGTGGCAACCCTCCTCCTTGAGCTTACGGCAATCTGCCAGAGAGAAGACCTGGAAACCGCCGCTATCGGTCAGCATCGGTCCATCCCACGTAGAGAAACGATGCACACCGCCCGCCTTCTCGATGATATTCATACCAGGACGCAGGTAGAGGTGGTAGGTGTTGGCGAGGATAATCTGCGCACGTGCATCCTCCTTGACGTCACGGTGGAATATACCCTTCATAGCTGCCGCCGTACCGACGGGCATAAATATGGGGGTTTGGATAGGACCGTGGTCGGTCTCGATAAGACCAGCACGAGCCTTAGATGCGGGGACGGTATGTTGAAGTGTAAATTTCATAATCTTCTGTTAATTTTTAGCCGTTTCAAACGTCAACGGCAGATAATTCGAGCAAAGGTACTATTTTTCTATGAAAAATAAGAATTTCGGAGAGCAAAAAGAGGTTTTCACACACGAATAGCCATCGTTATAAAAAAAATATTTTTTTTACTATGCCGTTTGATGCGAAAAGAGTATCTTTGCAAAATCGTTTCATTTTGAATAAGGTTATGCAATATATCGACTACATCGTTCAACACTACGGATGGCAGGGCACAACGTTGGCTGTGGTAATGCTTACACTGCTCGCCATACAGCTCTACTACCACATCGTGGTATATGGTCGTGTGGCAAACTTCCGCAACTCACGCCGCCGCAAGATTCTCGACTCAGAGCCTGCCGTATCTGTCATAATCCCTATGTTTTCAGAGGATTACAACTACCTCGACACACGTCTGCACGACATTATGGGTCAGCAGTACGCCGCCCCGTTTGAGGTTGTGATTGTATATGTCGGCTCGGACAACGACTACTTCGAGGAGCTGAATAATATGCGTCTGCGCTACCCCAATTTAGTGGTAACAAAGATACAGTACAACCCCCGCTTCCCCATCTCGGTTAAGATGGCGCTGAACGTAGGTATCAAGTCGGCACACAACGAGCATATTATCATAACAACGTCCGACGCTACGCCCGCCTCGGAGCAGTGGCTCTCGACGATGGGCAAGTCGTTCAAGCGTGGAGATATAGTGCTGGGTTACACAGCGATAGAGCCACAGAGCGGACTTACCAATTACCTTATACGTATGTCACGTATGCAGATTTCAACCTACTGGTTGGCTCGTGCCGTAAATCGCTCGACATATCGTGGTTCACGCCACAACTTCGGATTCACGAAGAGCCTATATTTTGGCGTTAAGGGATTCACCCACCTCAATATGACAATCGGCGAAAACGACCTCTTCCTGCAGCGTATCGCCAAGCGAAACAACGTGAGCGTGGCGCTCGTGCCGAAGGGTGCGATGATTGAGAAACAGTGGGGAGGAATGAAGTGGTGGATGAGCCATCTGCACCACTTTGGCGAGGCGTATCGCTTCTATCCCATCGCTGCCCGCAACGCTATGGAGTGGGAGATTGGAAGTCAAACGCTGTTCTTCCTTACATCGCTTACTGCACTGATATTTATGCCATTAGAGTTTAAGGCTGCGACACTCATCCTGCTCATCGCACGCTACATTGCCGTTGTTCTCAGAGCACGCTCAATAGCAAAACGTGTAGGCGAAAAGGGTGTTGCACTCAAATACTTTATCTTCGATTTGTTCAACCCGCTGATGATGCTCTGCGCACGCATCTCAATGATGAGTAAGGATTCGACAGCTTGGAAATAGCCGACTACATAATCGCCGACGACCGCCACTTGGTCGAGCTCTCACTTGCGGGAGATGACATAGCTTTTGAATATCTATTCAACCGCTATGGCGATGCTATGCGCCGTCTATTCTTGCAGCGCTCAACATCGGTCGAGGATACCGAAGATTTATTGCAGGAGACATTCATCAAAGTATATGTAAACCTGCACCGCTATTCTCCCGAATACACCTTCGGACAGTGGGTCTATACCATCGCCCGCAATACCCATATCGACTTCGAGCGTCGCCGTCAGGAGGACATCTCAATAGACGAAAAATTCTCTGCTCCGGCAGCCGTTGCGCCATCCCCCGAGGAGAATCTCATAAACCTCCAGCAACGCACTCAGATTGAGCACTATATCAACTGTCTGCCCGAGCACTATCGTCGCCTCTTTACAATGCGCTTTTTGGAGGATTACTCCTACGACGAAATATCCGAGAAACTTCACCTTCCGATGGGTACTGTAAAGACCCAAATCCACCGTGCAAGGGAGCGTATGTGCAACCTTATTTTGGAGGGCGAAAAGGATAAAATCTAACTGCATTTTCACCGCATAATTTCCCATTTTATTGCATATTTTGTATGCAATATGCCTTTTTATGCCATTACTTGCTCAATAAAAAGCAGAAAAAAGAGCCTCGTTTTGCATAAATTAAAATTTTTCAATAAGTTTGCACCATATATATAATGCAAAAAAAGTCGTTATATGCAGGGAAAAGATTATTCACCGAGAGAATAATCGCCAAAAATAGGGATTGCCTACTGCATAAAAATGAGTTTACTTTGCAAAAAAACAAAAACTAATATACAATTTTATGAAAACATTTAGAAGACTTTGCTTATCGGCTCTATTTGCGATTGTAGTCGCCATAGCGCCGACCTATGCGCAGAACAAGTCCTCGATTATCGGTAAGGTTATCGCTGCCGATACTAAGGAGCCTGTTGCCTACGCACTCGTACACTTCCCCGAAGAGGGAGTACAAGCAGTCACCGATGGTAAGGGTCATTTTGAGATTAAAATTGCCCCGGGTAGCCACAAGGTTGACATCTCATTCCTCGGTTTTGAGACAATCGAGCAGACAATCAACGTCAAGGGCAGCGAGAACGACTTCACGTTCGAGCTCAAGCCCGCCAACTTCCGTGTAGAGGATGTTGTCGTTACGGCTACTGCCAGCAAGGCGGGCGCTGCTACGGCTTCAACAATCTCACGTACGGCTATGGACCATATTCAGTCGGCATCGCTCGCCGATGTTATGAGCCTTCTGCCTGGTGCCTCAACGCCCGACACACGTACACTCACCCTCAGCCAGGCATCGAGCTTCTCAATTCGTGGTGGCTCAAGCCTCGGTACAGCGGTGATTATGGATGGTACGCCGATGTCAAACAACGCCAATATGCAGACTATGGGCGCAGGTCAGATGCCCTTTGCTGCTGCATCTACGGCAGGTGAGGCTGCTATGGCAACACCTACATCGGGTATTGATATGCGTCAGATCTCGACCGACAACATCGAGTCTGTGGAGGTTATTCGTGGTATCGCATCGGTTGAGTATGGTGACATCACATCGGGTGCCGTTATCGTAAACTCAAAGGCTGGTCGCTCACCGCTGAACATCAAGCTCACGATGAACCCCAACCTCTACCAGCTCTCAGCAACACACGGTGTGCAGCTCAGCGAGAAGGCGGGTGCATTGAACTACAGTGCCGACTACGCATACTCACAGTACAAGCCCACCGAGGGTTACTCACACTATGAGCGTACGAATGGACAGTTTGGTTACACCAACACTATCGGCAAGTGGTACACCAACACCACCGCTTCGGTAGGTATCTACCGTGACAAGAGCCGTCCCACGCCGGGCGACCCCAACGACCACCGTACTGCTTTGCAGAAGGAGAATCGTTTCCGCTTGAACACCAAGGGTACATTCACATTCGACAAGGGTTGGTTCAACAGCATCAAGTATGCCGCTTCGTTCACATACACCGACAAGGATAGCTCGTACGAGGACCAGGCTGCAAATGCCGAGTACACCTTCTCTACATCGAAGCGTGATGGCGAGGTTACAAACAGTGCTGCTGGTGGCAAGGTATATCTCGAGGATGGCACACTGCTCAGCGGCAACAGCTACGGTCACGCTATCAAGACTCCCAACACATACATCTACCGCTACAACGTTCTCGGTGAGGAGTTGAACACCTACGCACAGGTTATCGCTAACTTCTCAGGCGAGTTGGGTCGCACACGCCACTTCATCAAGCTCGGTGCCGACTTCCGCAACGATGGTAACCGTGGTCGTGGTAAGGTTTACGACGAGGATTGTCCTCCCTTGCGTAGCTCATCATACGGCTACCAGACACAGCGTGAGCGTGCCTACGACGAGATTCCATTTATGAATACTTTGGGCTTGTTCGCCGAGGAGTCATTCAACCTCAACTTCGGCGGCGGTCGCAACCTCAACATCGTAGCTGGTGTTCGTTATGACAAGATTTTCGGCTTCGACGATGTTGTAGCACCCCGTATCAACGCATCTCTCGACATCATCCCCCACGCATTGACCATCCGAGGTGGTTACGGTATCACGGCTAAGACCCCCACACTCGAGATGCTCTACCCGCAGGAGGTTTACTTCGATATGGTTAACTTCGACAACACTCAGTCATCTGCCGCATCAGATGCTCAGAAGTTCCAGGTCGTAACAACTCACTCTTACGACAGCGCAAACGACGAACTGGAGATGGCTACAACAAAGAAGGCTGAGGTGGGCGTTGACTTCCAGATTGGTAAGGTAGTGGGCTCTATCACTGCATTCAAGGATAGTAGCGACAACGGCTACACCTTCACGCAGACCGCCGACTCGTTCCACAGCGTAGATATGGTTCGCTATGCAGCAAACTACGGCAAAGATGCCAACGCTCTGCCTACGCTCACAGAGTCGTCACGTGACAAGGTGTTGCTCTACTACTCTAAGCCTACAAACAACTCATCATATGAGACACGTGGTATCGAGGCATCTATCGACTTCGGTCGTATCGACGCTATCCGCACACGTTTCATCTTGGATGGTGTTTGGACACGCACCGAGAGCTGGGTTAAGGGTTACAACTATAAGCGTTCACACGCCGGCGTAAATACCGACCATATGGGCGTATTCTCAGACCGTGCGCACTCATTCTACGAGGTGTTCTCTACAAACCTGAAGGCTGTACACAACATCCCCTCAATCGGTTTTGTTGTAACGGCTACGGCAAACGTAACGTGGAGCGAGAACTCGTGGGCTAAGTATATCAACGACGAGATGCCCATCAAGTATATCTCTGTTTTGGATGGTAAGATGTACGACTTCAAGGAGTCGATGCTCGAGATGGATGAGTTCAAGGCTCTCGACGTACGCAACGACTTGGACCAGAAGCGTAACATCAAGGATAGCTACAAGTCGCCCGTTCTCTGTATGAACATCAACGTAACAAAGGAGATTAAGGATTACCTCCGTATCTCGTTCTACGCAAACAACGCATTCCGTAGCACGCCCTTGTGGGAGAGTACGAAGAACCCCGGCTCGTTTACACGTCGTAACGCCAACACCTTCTTCTTCGGCTTGTCACTCACTGCGATGATTAAATAATAAAATGCCATAGCTATGAGAAAATATATATATTACATAGCCGCCTTTGCGGCACTTATCCTCTCGTCGTGCTCGGAGATGATGAACGATGCACTCGATGCTGAGGTTGTAGCACCTATCAAGGTTGCCTACAAGATTGATATTAAGAATTTCACCGCACCCGACGGCAGTGCAGCAACAGCACCCGCCGACTGGTACTCAAACCTTGAGGTTGTATTCAACAATTTCTCGGAGGGTATCGAGACCAACGTTAAGGTGGGCGCCGATGGTGTTGCTATGGCAGAGGTTATCCCTGGCATCTACAACATCACCGTGCGTAGCACACAGAAGTACAACGGCAAGAGCTACATCATCAATGGCTTGGCACAGAACGTTGCTTTGACCGAGGCTGTAACATCGCCCAGCGACAAGTACGCCATCTCAATCCAGCCGCTGTTGGGCTCACCCCTCTGCATCCGTGAGATGTACTACGCTGGCTCACTCGGAGGCTACTTCCGTGACCAGTTCTATGAGGTTTATAACAATGGTGAGGAGGTTGTATATCTCGACCACATCTGCTTGGCGCACCTCGTTCCCGAGTATGCAACAACAAGTCTTCCCGAGTGGCCCGCCGAGGATGGTGTAGATAAGTATGCCTACGCCGTTACATTGTGGCAGATTAAGGGTGATGGCGACGACTACCCCTTGCAGCCTGGCGAGTCAATCGTAATCGCTCAGGAGGCTGCCGACCACACAAAGATTGAGACTTGGGCAGGTTTCGGTATTGTCGATACCTCGAAGGTTGAGTGGGAGTGCTGGGCTGGTAACGAGCAGCGTATAAACGAGGAGGTACCCGACCTTCCCTACGTCTTCTGGTCTGGTTATATCAATAAGATGCAGTGGCTTACATCGGTTGATGGTTCGGCGATGGCTCTCTATCAGCCGGGTCAGAACCTCGAGTTCGGCTCAGATTATTGGCAGCTCGGCGTGACAACGCAGAAAAAGGTTGGCTCAGGCGGTCAGCAGTATGTACGTATCCCCGTGGGTGATATTTTCGACGCTGTGGAGTGTATTCCCACATCGGCAGACCTCGATATGAAGCGTATCCCCGGTATCTTGGATTCAGGTGCTACATCTGTTGACGGATACTACAACGGTAAGAGCGTATCACGTAAGGTTATCGACTACCGTGAGGATGGCACACCTATCTTCCAGGATACAAACAACTCAACCGACGACTTCGAGGTGTTCGATTCACCCGTTATTCGTCGTCACGATGTAAAGCGCCCCGCTTGGAGCCCTTGGGCAGAGTAGTTTAACGGCTAACAGATTTGAATTATGAGAAATATTAAATATAGATTCGCTTCACTCGCCCTCGCAGCAACACTCCTTGCGACGGCGGCGTCGGCACAGACCGATGGCAGCAGCCAGCAGAGCATCGAGCGTAAGAAGATGGAGAGCCTCTGGTTCTCGAATACCAACAACGCTGCAGGTGCACAGCTCGACAATATGGGCTATTACAGCCAGCTTGGCATAAATTATAACCACACCGATGGTGACTTCCAGCGCACACAGCTCGGTACGAACAACAACGGCTACGGCTTCTCGACAGATGGTGGTGGTCAGTTCGAGAACCTCAAGGGTGCCTTTATGTGGGGTTACTTCAACTACTCGCACGACAAGATTCACGGCGCACGCTACAACGCTTCGCTTATCGACCCGTTGCGTGGTATGCCCTTCTACCTGGCAGATACAAACACCAGCAACTGGATTCACCAGAGCTACGAGTTGGGTATGAAGGCTGCAACACCCATTTTGGGTAAGCACTGGATTTTGGGTGTCGGCGTTGACTATCAGAATATGCAGGGTGCAAAGCAGATTGACCCCCGCCCCAATGTGCAGATGTCTAAGTTTGTGGTTACCCCCTCGGTTGTATATACCGTAAGTAAGCACGCTATCGGTGCGCACTACACCTACTCATCACGTCGTGAGGATGGTACTGCGACAAACTCTATCAGCCTTATGACTCAGCCCGTATGGGAGGTTGTAGCACCCGGCTTCTACAACACAGCCGAGATTGGCAGCGGTAGCTTCTCGGGTCTGCGTGCATACAACGCTAACGCTATGGGCGGCGGCTTGCAGTACTCGTTCATTGGCGAGAAGATTAAGTTCTTGCTCTCGGGCGAATACACATTCGCAGTTGAGGATGTAAACAACAACTACACCACTCCGAAGATTATCGGTACAACGAAGGAGAATACGTGGGACGTAAAGGCTAACCTTATGTGGAGCATCAACCCCAAACACTCGCTCTTTGCCGAGGTTGAATATTATGACCGCAGCATCGATGGTATCGAGTACGTTCAGGTGTGGGACAACACCTACGAGGTGTCGCAGTGGATTGTAATCTCGAAGAATATCCGCTCGAACTTCTCAACACTGCGCACAACGGCTAAGGTTGACTATATGAAGAACCGAGGCAACTCATACAGCTGGTTGGCTGGTATCGAGTTGCAGAAGGAGAAGCTCTCGGACATCTACTACTTGCCCCGCAGCACACAGGATGTTGAGAATCTCTACTTTACGGCTCACGTGAAGAAGAATTTCTTCTTCGGCAAGAACGCTATCCTTGTGGGTGTTAATGGCGGTGTGAAGAAGAACCAGTCGGGCGAGCATACCTACTCGGGTAACTATGCTGATTCGGATATTTATAAGAATATGGTGTTGCGTGACTTCCGCTACCTTCAGGAGAATGCCCTGATGTGGGGTGCTGAGTTGGGTTATACTCGTAGTGGCTTGTTCAACTCACGCTCATCGTTGTTCATCAATGTGAAGTACAACCACGTCGCACCTAACGATGGCGATGGCAAGGCTCACTTCGACAACTACAGCGCATTGGTCATCAAGGCGGGTCTTACATTCTAAACATAGATTTGCAAGAAAAACAACAAAATAAAATGACTCGTAAAACAAGATTTTTCACCATTCTTCTGTCGGCAGTGATGAGCCTCTCATCACTGCACGCACAGCAGATTGATGCACCCACCATCAGTGGCGTCTCGTCGTTTGCTGTGATTGTCGATACGAAGAGCTACGAGATGTGCCGTGAGCAGATCTCACTCTACAAGCAGACCATCGAGAGCGAGGGTCTGCCCGTCTTT
>JAFNUH010000241.1 GCA_017384185.1 Alistipes sp. | reverse complement strand
TAATGCTGGGCGAGATATGCTTGACCGCACCACCGTGGAGAATTTTAATCTGAAAAACTTTATGGGACGATGGTATGAGATTGCCCGCTTCGACCACCGTTTTGAGCGAGGTATGACCGACGTTACGGCGGACTATACGCTTCAGAGTGACGGTATGGTGGAGGTTGTGAACGAGGGTATGCGTGGCGGGAAGCTACACCGCTCGGTGGGGCGTGCCAAGACTACCTCGCACCCGGGACAACTCAAGGTGTCGTTCTTCTGGATTTTCTACTCCGACTACAATATCTTGGAGGTTGGCGAGGGTGGTCAATGGGCGTGGGTTGGTAGCCGCTCACCGCAATATCTATGGATTTTATCACGCACGCCAACTCTCCCCGAGGCGACTATTGATTATATCGTTTCGCAAGCCTCGAAGCGTGGCTATGATGTGGATAAACTTATCTTCTTGCGTTAGCGCTTGATTTTTAGGCGGTAGATAACGTTCGCCCTCGCATTTCGTGGAGTGTGATACGAGAGGTATAGCCATCGACGATGTACAGCAACACCCTCAGGCTCAAGACCCGTATGTGACAGGTCTATCGTGGCGAGCGATGCGCCCGATTTGATGTCGGTTACGTGAAGGCGTGTAGGACGGGGAGGGATACCGTCTGGAAGATATGCTCGCCCACGGTGTATGAGGCTACCCTGCGGAATGGTTATATCGCCCGCAGTAACAGAGCCGAGGGCATCCTCGTCGGTTAGGTGTACCTCGCCACGAGCGTCGGAGTCTGTAAGGCGGGGTAGTGCAAACCACTTGAGTGTGCGGACATTATTTACCGTGCAGTAGAAGTAAATCAGACGATTGGCTCTATCTACAGCCCAGTCGGCAGGACCTGTGGCATCATTGCCGTCGTAGCAAATCTTCTGCACCATACGTGAGCCCGTCAGTGTAACATCATTTACGTAGCAGACTCTATCGCCACGACACTCCGTGACGTAGAGTAGCGGGAAGGGCGACTCCTCGCTGTATCGCTCCACGCCAAACGATGCGTTGTTGCAGTGACCCGTATTACCTTCGAGGGTGAATTTGCTGATGAATCGTTTGCGCTTAAGGTCAATAACCACGCACTCACCCTTGTCGTGAGCAGAGAAGCCGTAACGACCATATATGGCAAAGCCCTGCGTTGAGCCTTTTACCTCTACGCTGTCGGGGAGTAGCTCCTCTACATTCGCATAGAACTTCGCCTTGCCTAACGGCAGGCCCTGCGCCACGGCAGTGTAGGTGCAGCATAGGGCGAGTATAAGATATAGCGTGCGCATTATTTCAAAGCCTCTGTTATAGCCTGCTCGATACCTGCGGAGTCTATGCCGCACATTGCGTGCAACTGCTCCAGGGTGCCGTGCTCGATAAATGTGTCGGCAATGCCGAGCTTTATGACGTTGGTCTTGTAGCCATTCTCGTTTAGGAATGAGGCTACTGCCTCGCCTACGCCACCTCGCAATATACCATCCTCGACGGTGATAATTTTCGAGAATCGTTTACCTACGTTGTGTAGTAGCTCCTCATCCAGGGGCTTTGCAAAGCGCAGGTCGTAGTGGGCGATTGTTACATTGCTCTTAGCCTCGACGCTCTTTATAGCCTCGGCTGCGATATTTCCGATGTGACCGATGCTCAGTACAGCCAAATCCTCTCCCGACTTAATTTCACGTCCCTTTCCCGTAGGGATATTCTCGAAAGGACGCTCTTTCCACTCCACGCCTACGCCACAACCTCGGGGATAGCGGATAGAGTAGGGCGATGGGGTAGCCACAGCCGTATGGAGCATATTACGCAGCTCAGCTTCGTTCATCGGTGCTGCAACAATCATATTGGGAATACAACTGAAGTATGCCAAGTCGAAGGCTCCGTGATGCGTAGCGCCATCCTCACCAACCAAACCACTGCGGTCCAGGCAGAAGGTTACGGGGAGGTTTTGCAGTGCCACGTCGTGGATTACGTTGTCGTAGGCACGCTGCATAAACGATGAGTAAATGTTGCAGACGGGATGCATACCGCCAGCCGCCAATCCTGCCGAGAAGGTTACGGCGTGACCCTCGGCGATACCTACGTCGAAGCAGCGCTCGGGCATCTCACGCATCATAATATTCATCGAGCAACCTGATGGCATAGCGGGCGTGATGCCGACAATCTTATCGTTCTCACGAGCCAACTCGAGCAACGTCTCACCAAATACATCCTGATAACGTGATGCCGAAGAGGTCGATGGTATGCGCTCACCCGTCTCGGGGTTGAAGCGACCCGGTGCGTGCCACACCGACTGGTTATCCTCGGCGGGGGTGTAGCCCTTGCCCTTGG